>DASSRF010000445.1:0-4349 GCA_035701945.1 Caldimonas sp.
GCGAAGGCGCGCCAGGGCGAAGCGGCCGCCGCCGAAGACGCCGAGTCGGCGTTGTCGGCGCTGCTGCGCGCGATCGACACGACGATGTGGAGCGTCGACGCGCTGAGCGGGCTCGGCACCGAGCACATCGCCGGGCTCGTCGGCCGCCCGATCGCGGTCGTTCGCGCGCGGCTGCGCCTCGATCTCGCGTCGGAGCTCGGCCGCGATGCGGCGATCGCAGCGAGCGAGCTCGCCGACCGCGCGTTCACGGTGCGCATCGGCGAGATCACGCGCGCCGACGACGCCGTCCTCGGCTACTTCGTCGACGACGACTACGAGCACGTGCACGTCGTCGACAAGGTCGTCGCGCAGCTCGCGCTCGACAGCGGGCGACTGCGCGGCCAGCTCGCCGGCATCGACCACGCCGACGACGTTCCGGGGACGCGGCCGATCGACCATCCCTACGTCGTCGCCGAAGACGAATTGCAGTTGCGCTTCGGCCAGACGGTGATGCTGACCCTGCTCATGCATCCGGCCGGCAAGGCGAACGCGACGTGCGGGGTGCTGCCGAGGAAAGCGATCCAGCTCGCCCGCGACTGGGTCGCGCCGGGGCTCGCGGTGATCGCGCCGTCGGCGCGCGTCGGCCCGGTGCTGATCGATCCGGCGCAGGTGCGGCTGCCGAAGATCTCGTCGTTCCCGAAGGACCAGCTGTTCACGCGCCGCGACACGCCGGCGACATGGAAGGACGACCCGATCCTCGCGGCGACGCAGGAAGCGCTGCTGCCCGACCTGCCGCACGAGGTGCAGGAGGGCTACATCCGGATCGCGCCCGACGCGGCGACGAAGGACGAGGGCTGAAGGTGGCGCGCATCCGGCCTCGCGGCGCACCGGCGAAGGACCCGAGCAAGCGCGGCCGCGCGCTCGAGCGGCAGCGCTTCGTCGCCGCCAAGCGCGGGCCGATCGACGCCGGCGCGTTGCGCGAGGCGATCGCGGTGCGCCGCCGCCAGCAGGCCGCGCAGGCGCCGCGCCCGCGCGCCGGCGAGCGCGCCGCGCCCGACACGACGCAGCAGCACCAATGGCTGCCGATCGGACCGACCGTCGTCCTCGCCGGCCAGGCGGGCGGGCGGCCGCGCGTCGCCGGCCGCGTCAGCGACGTCCAGGTCTCGAGCGACGGCCTGCGCGCGTATGCGGCGACCGCGAACGGCGGCGTCTGGTTCAGCGCCGACGGCGGCGAGTCGTGGCGTCCGCTCGGCGGCTGGACGACGACCGGCGATCCGCCGCCGATCGACCGTGCCGCCGGCGTCCTCGCGTGCGGGTGCCTGCTCGTTCGCTTCGGCAGCAACGCCGCGACCGACGAGGTCTACGTCGGCACCGGCGAGCTCGTGCCGGACACCGGCAACACGCTGGGCGGCCAGAACTCGGGAGTCGGCGTGCTGCACGCCGCCGGACCGGCGACGAGCACGATCTTCGCCGCGCCGTGGACGATCGAGGGCACGAACCTCGCCAACTCGGGCATCTTCCGCCTCGCCGAAGATCCCGCCGACGCGACGACGCTCGTCGCGGCGACGTCGGCCGGCCTGTGGGCGCGCAGCGGCGGCCCGGCGGCAGCGTGGACGCAGGTCGGCGTCGCGCCGTTCTCCGGCGCCGCCGGCGCCCAGCTCATCTGCACCGACGTCGCCTGGGTCGCTGGCGCGGGAGCGACGCCGACGCGGCTGTGGGTCGCGGTGCGCGACGACAACGGCGCCAACTCCGGCGTCTGGGTGAGCGCGAACGGGCTCGCCGGGCCGTTCAACCAGATCGCGCTGCCGACGCTCGCCGGCAATCCGGGACTGATGCCGAACAGCCGCATCAGCCTGGCGGCGGCGCCTTCGGATCCGCGCGTGATGTACGCGCTCGGCGAAGCGAACCAGGTCTGGCGCTTCGACAACCTCAATGCGGTCGGCGTCGAGCGCATTCCGCCCAACCTGCTCGGCGGCCAGGACGCGTACAACCAGGCGATCGCGGTGCATCCGACGCGGCCCGAGCGGCTCATGCTCGGCGGTGCGACCGAGAGCGCGGACCGCCAATGGAGCGCGTCGCTCTACCTCGCGAGCGTCACCGCGCCGGCGGCCGGTCGCTGGCAATACGGCTTCACGACGCTCGCCGCCGGCGCCAACCCGGCCAACGACGACGCGTTCATCGGCAACGGCGTCCACGCCGACGTCCACGCGGTCCGCTTCGTCACCGTCGGCACGCGCACCGAGCTCTGGGTCGGCTGCGACGGCGGCGTCTTCCGCTCGCTGCGCGGCAACGACGACAACCGGCAGGTCAAGAACAGCTTCATCGCGCGCAACAACGGCATCGCAGCGCTGGAGTGCGGCTACGTCGCGACGCACCCTGCGGCCGACGGCCACGTCGTCGCGGGAACGCAGGACAACGGCACGCTCGAGCGCGTCGGCATGAGCCTGTGGGGGCGGCCGTTCGGCGACGGCGACGGCGGCGGAGTCACCTACGACCCGGCCGCACCCGAGCGCTTCATCGGCCAGGTGACGAACGCGACGTTTCGCGGCTCGAGCGCGGTCTTCACGCCGCCGGCGATGCGAACGCCGACGCCGGCGGGAACGGCGCCGCCCGCGGCGGAGGCCGACGAGGACAAGAACACCGAGTTCTACACGGGCATCGACTCGGTTCTCGTCCCGGCGGTCGGCGCCGCGGCGGCGACGAGCCGGATCGCGTGGGGCAGCTGGCGCGTCTGGATGACGCAGGACTCTGGCGCGACGTGGCGCACGCTGCCGTCGCTCGCCGACCCGCTGAGTCTCGGCCCGCCCCCGGCGCAGGACAGCGTCACCGATCCGTGCGTGAAGAACGCGACCGGCGGACGCGACGTCAAGCGCGGCAAGGTGATGGCGGTGCGCTGGGCGAGCCCGACGCGGCTCTACGTGCTCTGCAATCGCGAGGTGCTCAAGTTCGACCTCGTCGTCGACGCCGCCGCGACCGGCGGCTTGCGCGTCACGCCGACGGCGCTCGCCAAGCAGGGCACGCACAAGAAGGAAGACCCGCAGACGGCGACCGCGGTCGCATCGCCGGGCCAGCGGCTGCCCGAGATCGGCTTCTGGAGCGACATCGCTGCGCACGATCCGGCGCGCGGACCGCACGGCTCGTTCTACGTCGCGAACACCGGCGACCCGGCGCGGCCGGACATGGACACCGTGTGGTGGTTCGACGGCACCGACCGCTGGCACGCGACCGGGCTGCGCACCAACCCCGACGCCACGAAGCGCGTGCCGGCGCCGGCGTACGCGGTCGTCGTCGACAAGACCGACCGCAACACCGTCTACGTCGGCACCGCGGTCGGCGTCTGGCGCGGCGTCTTCGACCCCGGCGCGAAGACGTGGAGCTGGTTCTCGATGAACAACGGCCTGCCCGAGGCCGCGGTGCAGGACCTCGCGCTGCACGACGAGGCGGCGACCGGCCAGCGGGTGCTGCGCGCCGCGATCCAGGCGCGCGGCATCTGGGAGGTCGATCTCGCGCAGCCGCTGCTCGGCGCGCGCACGATGCTGCGCGTCCACGCGTGGGACACGCGGCGGCAGAACCCGACGCCGCTCACCGATCCGAAGCGACCGATCCCGAATGCGCTGCTGTCGTGGCACGCGAGCCCCGACGTCCGCGTCCGGCCGCGGCGAGGCAGCAAGCCGCCGGCACCGACGGCGCCGTTTCCGTGGGTCGGCGCCTCGCCCGATGCGTACGGGCTGTGGGTCCTGCAGACGGCGCTGCACGTGCGCGGCAGCGGCGACCCGCTCGTCAAGCCCGACGGCAAGTGGACGCCGCTCTTCGACGCGCGCCTGCGCGCCGCCAACGGCAACTCGAACCGCGTCACGCAGGCGGTGTGGAACACGATCGTCGGCTCGGGCGCCGCGTTCCCGAACGCGTACGCCGAGCCCTGGAACGGCAGCGAGCCGTCGGAAGCCGATCTCTTCGAGCTGATCGTCGATCGTCCGCCGCCGGGCGGATCGCCGGTGTCGCTCGCGATCGGCCGGGTCCACGCCAAGGTCGACGTCCAGGTGCACCACCGCAGCGGCGTCGCCGTGGAAGCGAACCAGGTGAAGGTGACGCTGCTGCGGCGCGACGTCACCGGCACCGCGGACCCGGCGTGGGCGGCGCTCGCCACGGCGTGGACCGCGCCGGTGCAGACGCTGCTGCGCAACGGCGGCGCGAACCCGGCGCTCGCCGACGGCTGGAGCTTCGCCGACACCGGCACGTCGGTGCGGAGCCCGAGCGGCCCGGTCGACGCGCGGCTGTCGCGCACCGTCACGTTCGACGTCGACTTCAGCACCGCGGCGGCGGCGACGCGCGTGCTGCTCGTCGCCGTCGTCCACTCCGACGCCGACCCG
>DASSRF010000446.1:0-7583 GCA_035701945.1 Caldimonas sp.
GAAGGCGACCTCGAGGGCGTCGTGGCCGAGGTCGTCGAGGTAGCGGCCGTTGCCGGTGACCAGCCGCGGGTCCTCGACCCGCAACACCTTCTCGCCGACCATGCGGGTGGTCATGACTCGTCCTCCCGCCGGAGCTCCGCGGCCCGCTCCACCGCGGAGACGATGTTGACGTAGCCGGTGCAGCGGCACAGGTTGCCGCTCACCGCCTCGCGCGCCTCGTCGCGGGTCGGCGACGGGTTCTCCTCGAGGAACGCGGTGATCGTGGTGATGAACCCGGGCGTGCAGAAGCCGCACTGCAGCGCGTGGTGCGCCTTGAACGACTGCTGCAGCGCGCCGAGCCCGCTCGCCGGCGAGATGCCCTCGACGGTGACGACCGCGTGCCCGTCCGCCTGCACCGCGAGCATCAGGCACGAGCGCACGACCTCGCCGTCGACGAGGACGTTGCACGCGCCGCAGACGCCGTGCTCGCAGCCGAGATGCGTTCCCGTCAGCCGCAGCGTGTTGCGGAGGAAGTCGGCGAGCGTGCGCCGCGGTTCGAGCTCGGCGTCGACGTGCCGGCCGTTGACGACGAGCGAAATCGGAATCGTCCGCGCCATGCGCTCAGTGGGTGGATTGGAGGGCGTGCGTCAGCGCACGGTGGGTCAACGCCTCGACGAGGCGGCTGCGGTAGGCGGCGCTGGCGTGGTGGTCGGAGCGGCACGCGACGTCCTCTCTCGCCCGCGCGGCCGCAACGCGTACGGCGCCGTCGTCGAGGCGGCGGCCGCGCAGCGCTTCGAGCGCGCGCGTGGCGAGCAACGGCCGATCGCCGGCGCCGAAGACGACGACGCGCGCGTTGGCGCACGCGCCTGAATCGTCGAGGTCGACGACGCAGGCGACGCCGACGAGCGCGAAATCGCCGAGCCGGCGGGAGACCTCCTCGAAGCCCCAGCCGCGCCGCTTCGGCCACGCCGGGAACGCGACCGCGGTGAGCAATTCGCCGGGCGCGATCGCCGTCGTGAAGACGCCGAGCGAGAACTCGTCGGCGGCGACGCGCCGGCTGCCGGCGCTGCCCTGCAGCACGATCGACGCATCGCACGCGATGCACAGCGCCGGCCATTCGGCCGACGGATCGGCGTGGCAGAGGCTGCCGCCGATCGTGCCGCGGTTGCGAACCGCGACGTGCGCCACCGACGCCATCGCGCGCGCGACCAGCGGCAGCCGCTCGGCGATCAGCGGGCTCGTCTCGAAGAAGCGGTGCCGCGTCATCGCGCCGGCGACGAGCGAGCCGTCGGCCTGCGGCTCGACGCCGGCGAGCGCCGCGATGCCGTTGAGGTCGATGACGACGGCCGGCGCCGCGAGCCGGAAGTTCAGCGACGGCATCAGGCTCTGGCCGCCGGCGAGGAAGACGGCGTCCTCGCCGTGGCGGTCGCGCAGCGCGAGCGCCTCGGCGACCGTCGCAGGGCGAACGTAGTCGAATGCCGGCGGCTTCACGGCTGCGCGCTCGCGGGGTGCACGGTCGCGGTCAGGCGTCCTCCTGGCGCTGCAGATGCCGCTCGAAGCGATCGAGCAGCAGGTGCATCGACTCGCGTGCCGCAGCGAACTCGGGCGAGGCGGCGCGCGCCGCCATGTCGCGGTCGTAGTCGGCGCGGCTCGCGAACGTGCACTCCCAGCGCACGTCGGGACCCGAACCCTCGACCTTGCTGAAGATCCTGCCGGCCGGCAGGCCGAGCCTGGTGCGCAGCTCGGACGTTCGCCGGCGCTGCGCGAGCACGGCGGCGGCCTCGCCGGGCCGGGCGTAGTAGTTGGTGATCTCGACGATCATGGCGCGCGATCGGCACCGGCGCGCAGGGGCGGGCGAGGGCCGTAGCGGGTTGACATGCGCCGCATTTGATCACAAACTGTGATCACGTATTCGCAAAGCTGCAAGGGCGAGAAGGGAAAGCGACGTGCCAACGATCCGATCGGTCGAGACCGTCCTCGTCCAGCTGCCGACGCGGCGCGAGCACAAGTGGACCGGCCTCACCGAGACGATCGGCCGCTACCTGCTGACGCGCATCACCGACAGCGACGGCCGCGTCGGCTGGGGCGAGGCGCCGGCGCTGAAGGACTGGGGCGGCGAGTTCGGCCGCTACTTCGGCGAGTCGACGCTGATCGCGAGGACGCTGATCGAGAACTACCTCGGCCCCGCGATCGTCGGCGTCGAGCTCGGCGACTTCGTCGAGCTGCACGCCCGCATGGACGCCGTCGTCAAGGGCTATCCGTATTCGAAGGCCGCGCTCGACTTCGCCGCCTACGATCTCGCCGGGCGCTGGCTCAACGTTCCGGTGCACACGCTGCTCGGCGGCAAGGCGCGCTCGCGCATCCTCGTGACGCATTCGATCGGGCTGATCCCGATCGAGGAAGCCAGGCAGGAAGTCGCGAAGGTCGCCGCCGAAGGCATCAAGACGATCAAGATCAAGATCGGCGTCGACCCGAAGCGCGACATCGAGATGGTGCGGACGATCCGCGAAACCGTCGGCGACGCCGTCGAGCTCTGCGTCGACGCCAACGAGGGCTATCGCACCGCGGGCGAGGCGATCATGACGGTGCGGGCGATGGAGCAATACCGGCTCAAGTACGTCGAGCAGCCGGTCATGGGAATCGAGCGCATCGCCGAGGTCGCGCGCGCGATCGACCCGCCGGTGATGGCCGACGAGTCGGCGTGGAACGCGCACGACGTGATCCAGATCAGCGAAGCGCGCGCCGCCGAGATCGTCTCGATCTACACGACCAAGCCGGGCGGCCTGTACAAGGCGATGGAAGTCGCCGCGGTGTGCCGCGCCGCCGGCATCGTCTGCAACGTCAACGGCTCGGTCGAGACCGGCGTCGGCAACCTCGCCAACATCCATCTCGCCGCTGCCGCGCCGGCGGCGACGCTCTCGTGCGTCGTCCCGGTCTCGACGCCGGCCGAGTGGCAGACCGGGCAGGTCGGCGGCATCTACTACCGCGACGACCTGATCGCAGCGCCGATGCGGCTCGTCGACGGCGCGATCGAGGTTCCCACCGGAGCGGGAATGGGGATCGACGTCGACCTCGCCAAGATCGAGAAGTACCGCGTCCGCGACTGAGCGGCCGTCCACCGGACTGAAGAAGCATTCATGCGCAAGGCAATCGTCGACCGACAGGTCAAGGCACTGGCAGAGAACGATCTCGCGGCGATGATCTCGTGCTCGCCCGAGAACTTCGCGTACGCGACCGGCTTCGTCGTGCCGTCGCAGCCGCTCATCCGCCATCGCCACGCGATGGCGATCGTCACCGCCGACGCCAGGACCGAGCTGTTCGCGGTCGACATGGAGTCGACGACCGTGAAGCGCCGCGCGCCCGACGTGCCGACGACGATCTGGGCCGAGTTCACCGACGACGCGATGGTCGTGCTCGCCGACCAGCTCAAGCGCCTCGGACTCGCGAGCTCGCGCATCGGCATCGAGCTCGACTACCTGCCCGCAGGCGACCTCGCACGGCTGCAGGCGGCGCTGCCGAACGCGCGCTTCGTCGCCTGCGAGCAGATCCTCGCGCGGCTGCGCCAGATCAAGCTGCCCGAAGAGATCGAGCTGCTGCGGCGGCTGTCGCGCATCGCCGACCAGGCGATCACCGACGCGCTCGCCGCGGTGCAGGCGGGCGACTCGGAGATGGACATCGCGGGGCACCTGACGCGCAACGTCTATTCGCTCGGCGCCGAGCACTTCAAGCTGATGATCATCGCGACCGGCGAGCGCAGCCGGCTGCCGAACGTCGGGCCTTCGGAGCGGCGCCTGCAGCGCGGCGACGTCTGCCGGGTCGAGATCTTCTCGGTGATCGCCGGCTACCAGGCGGGCGTGTGCAGGACGGCGGTCGTCGGCGAGGCCCCGCCCAAGGCCGAGGAGATCTGGCAGCACCTCGTCGAGTGCAAGTACCAGATTCTGAAGATGGTCAAGCCCGGCGCGAGCTGCCGCGAGATCTACGATGCGTTCATCGCCAAGCTCGCGCAGATGAAGCTGCCGCCGATCTCTTTTGTCGGCCACGGCATCGGCCTGCACCTGCACGAGGACCCCTATCTCGGCAAGACACCGATCCTCGGCCGCCCGGGCAGCGACGCGCGCCTCGAAGAGGGCATGGTGCTCGGCTTCGAGCCGCTCTGCTACGAGACCGGCCACGGCTTCGGGATGCAGAACAAGGACATGCTGCTCGTCACCGCGAACGGCTCCGAGCTGCTCTCCGACTACGCCGACACCGACCGCCTGCTGGTCGTGAAGGGCTGAGCTCGGAACACGCGCCGGCCGGTCGTCGTCGGTCGCCCGCACCTGCATCGGAGTCGCGCATGCGCACGCTCATCGAACACCTCGAATTCGCGCTGCTCGTCGACAGCGCCGACACCGTGCTGCGCGACGCCAGCGTCGTCGTCGACGGCGACCGCATCGCCGACGTCGGGCCGGCCGCGGCGATCGCCAAGCGCCACTCCGGAACGCGCTTCGACCAGGTCGTCGACGGCCGCATGCACGGCATCTGCCCCGGCTTCGTCGACAGCCACGTCCACCTCTCGGAGACGCTCTCGCGCGCGGTCTTTCCCGACAACCTGAACACGCGCGCCTGGGTCTTCCACTGGGCCAAGCCCTTCTACGCGCACATCACCGAGGAAGACGAGTACTGGGGCGCGCTGCTCGGCATCACCGAGATGCTGCGCAACGGAACGACGTGCTTCATCGACATGGGCTCGCAGTACGACCCCGGCATCACGGTGCGCGCGATGGAGCAGACCGGGATCCGCGGCATCACCGGGCGCCACGCCGCCGACAACCGGCCCGCCGAGCTGCCGCGCGGCTGGACCGAGGAGATGGCCGAGCACCACTTCTTCCCGAACGCCGAGGTCGCGCTGCGCGAGCTCGAGGCGTGCGTCCGCAAGTACGACGGCGCGCTCGGCGGCCGCGTGCGCTGCTGGGTCAACATCGAAGGCAAGGAGCCTTGCACGCTCGAGCTTCACGTCGGCGCGCAGCAGCTCGCCAAGCGGCTCGGCGTCGGCACGACGTACCACCTCGCGACGTCGATCGAGGAAGCGAAGATCTGCGAAGCGAAGTACGGCTGCTGGCCGATCACGCGGATCGATCGCGCCGGCGGCCTCGGCGACAACCTCGTCATCGCCCACGGCGCTGCGGTCGCCGACGACGAGGTCGCGCTGCTCGCCTCGCGCGGAACGAAGGTCGCGTTCTGCCCGTGCTCGTCGTTCAAGCTCGGCAAGGGCGCGACCGCGATCGGCAAGTACCCCGAGATGGCGGCGGCGGGAGTGACCGTCGGCCTCGGCACCGACGGCGTCTCCGCCGCCGGCAACATGAACCTGATGCGCCAGATGCTCCTCGTCGCCGGCATGTTCAAGGACGCGCGCCTGAAGCCCGACGTCTTCACCGCGCGGCAGGCGCTGCGCGCCGCGACGATCGAGGGCGCGAAGGCGGCGATGTGGGACGACGAGATCGGCTCGCTCGAGGTCGGCAAGAAGGCCGACTTCATCCTCTTCGATCTCGACCACGTCGAGTGGACGCCGTTCCTCGATCCGCTGCAGGCGCTCGTCTACTCGGCATCGACGGCATCGATCGCGCAGACGTGGGTCGACGGCAGGGCGCTCTACCGCGACGGCAGAGTGCAGGGCGTCGACGAGAAGGCCTTGCGCGCCAAGGCGCGGCAGCTCGCGGCCGCCGCCGTCAGGCGCGCGGGGCTGCACGACGACGGCGTCGAGACGACGACGACGTTGTACGACGAAGGCAACTGACGCCGCGGCATGGACGACGGAGTCGACGCAGCCGCGGACGCGATCGACGCGGGCGTCGGCGACGACGCGGCAGCGGTCCGCGCGGTGCGCGGCGTCGCGCTCGCGGAGCGGCCGGGCCGCTTCGACATCGAGCTGCGCGGTGCGCTGATTGCCGACGTCCGCCCCGCGGCCGAGAGCGGCGACGCACGCTGGCTCGCGCTGCCGGCGTTCGTCAACTTCCACGCCCACGCCGATCGCGCCTTCGCCGCGCCTTCGCAGCGGCCTGCGTCGTTCGCCGAAGCCGTGTCGGCAGCGAAGGCAGCGCGATCGACGACGACCGCCGGCGACATCCGGCGCCGCGCACGACGGCTCTTTGCACGCGCGGTCGAGCACGGAACCGCGGCGATCCGCACCCACACCGACGTCGATCCGGTCACCGGAATGCGCGCGATCGAAGGCGTCCTCGCCGCGGCCGCGGACGTCGGCGGCGCGCTCGACGTCGAGACCGTCGCGTTCGCCAACGCAGCCGCCGACCCGGCGCAGCCTGTCGTTCGCGCGCTGCTCGCCGAGGCCGTCGGCAGCGGCGCGACCGTCCTCGGCGCCGTGCCTGCGCTCCACGCGGACCCGGCGGCGTCGGCGATCGCCTTGCTCGACCTCGCTGCGACGCTCGGTGTCGAGGTCGACTTCCACCTCGACGAGCACCTCGACCCGAGCCTCAGTCTGGTCGAGCGCGTGATCGATGCGGTGCGCGAGCGCCGGCTCGACGGTCGCGTCACCGTCAGCCACGGGTGCGCGCTGTCGACGCTCGAGCCAGGCGCGACTTCGCGGATCCTCGTGAAGATGGCGGCCGCACGCGTCGTCCTCTCGGTGCAGCCTGCGCTCAATCTCTACCTGCAGGACCGCGGCGAAGCGACGCCGCGCCGACGCGGGCTGGCGCCGCTCGTCGAGGCCATCCGTGCCGGCGTCGCGGTGCGCCTCGGCAGCGACAACGTCCGCGACTGGTTCTTTCCGCTCGGCGACGCCGATCCGCTCGAAGAGTGCTACCTGGCCATGCTCGGCGCGCACCTCGAGCGCGCGGAGCAACTGCTCAGTGCAGCGTGCGGAGGTCGCGCCGCCCTGGCCGCTGGAGACCGCGCCGACCTGGTGCTGATTCCGGCGCAGTCGTTCGACGACGCGCTCGCGCGGCGGCCCGCCGGCCGCGTCCTCGTCAAGGCTGGGCGACGCGTTCGCGCACAGGCGTTCGACTGACGTCGCTTTCGCCGACCGCGAGCGATCGCAGCGACCGCTCGATCGACGAAGCGGTGAGGTCGCGCGCGATGAAGACGATCCAGCCGTCGCGCGCCGACGGATCGGGCCACGCCGGCAGATGCTCCGGCGGGTAGAGCACGTGCTGCACGCCCTGGACGACGACCGGCCGCTCTTCGCCGGCGACGTTCAGCACGCCCTTGACGCGCAGGATCGAGTCGCCGCGGCTGAAGAGCAGCAGCTCCAGCCACTCGACGAACGATTGCCACTGCACGGGTCCGGGCAGCGCGACGACGAAGCTGCCGATCGTGCCGTCGTGGGTCGCTTCGGCGGGCTCGTGGTGCGCGTGGTCGTGGTCGTCGCGCGCGGCGAGCGGCGCCTGCCAGCGCGGCTCGACCTGCGCGAAGAGCGCGTGCGGCGCGGCGGTGTCGCGTCCCGACGTCGAGATGTCGGCGTGCGGGTGCAGCGCGCGCAACGCGTCGACGAGCGCATCGCGCGTCGACGCGTCGAGCAGGTCGCACTTCGCGAGCACGATGCGATCGGCGAGGTCGAGCTGCCGGCGCGCTTCGCGGTGCGCTCGCGCCGTGCGCTCGAAGTTCAGGCC
>DASSRF010000447.1:0-4254 GCA_035701945.1 Caldimonas sp.
TCCTCGACCTCGTCCCCGAGCGGCGCGGGATGGCGTCGTCGCTCCAGGCCTGCGTCGGCAGCACCGCCAATGGCGTCGTCGCCGGCGTCGTCGCGCCGCTCGTCATGCATTCGGCGGTCGCGCTCGCGGCGACGGCGCTCGCGATGATGTCGATCGGCGTCGTCGCGTGGCTGTGGGTGAAGCCGCACCTGCGCCCCGCGGTCTCGCAACGGAGCCCGGCCTGAGCGCCGGCGGCGGCGACGGCGATCCGCGCCACAATGGCACATGCTCGTCCTCGTCGTCGGACTCGTCGTCTTCCTCGGCAGCCACAGCGTCTCGATCGTCGCTCCGGCGTGGCGAACCGCCACCGTCGCGCGCCTCGGCGAGCGGCCGTGGAAGGGCATCTATTCGATCGTCTCGGCGATCGGGCTCGTCCTCATCGTCGTCGGCTTCGGCATCGCGCGACGCTCGCCGGTCGTGCTCTACACGCCGCCGACGATGCTGCGCCACCTCGCGCTGCTCGTGATGCTGCCGGTCTTTCCGCTCTTCATCGCGACGTACTTTCCGGGGCGGATCAAGGCTGCCGCGAAGCACCCGATGCTGCTTTCGGTGAAGCTGTGGGCGACGGCCCACCTGCTCGCGAACGGCACGCTCGCCGACGTGTTGCTGTTCGGCGGGTTTCTCGTCTGGGCGGTCGTCGACCGAATTTCGGTCAAGCGGCGCGCGCCCGAGAACGCGCATGCAGTGCCCGCCGCGCCGCCGCGGCCGGCCAACGATGCGATCGCGCTCGTCGGCGGACTCGCGGTGTACGCGATCCTGTTGCTCGGGGGGCATCGCTGGCTGGTCGGCGTCTCGCCGCTCGGCTGAGCGTCGCGCCATGCCGTTCGCGCCGTCCGCCGTCCGCTGCGATGTGCCGCCGTATCGGCTGAGCGGCACCGTCGTTGCCGCGCTCCTCAACCACCGCGACTCGCTCGCGGCGCTCGGCGATGCCGTCCTCGAGCCGCCGTACCGCGGCGCGCCGAAGGCGGTCGTCCTCGCGATCAAGCCGCGCCATGCGCTCGTCGCCGCGGGCGACGCGCTGCTCGTCGACGACGACGCCGGCGAGCTCGCCGTCGGAGCTTCGCTCGGCATCGTCATCGCGCGGACCGCTTGCGCGGTCCTCGAGACCGACGCGCTTTCGCACGTCGCCGGCTATCTCGTCGCGTGCGACGCGACCGTGCCGCACGCGTCGCACTACCGCCCGCAGCTCCGCGCGCTGGCACGCGACGCGTCGTGCGCGCTCGGCGCCGCCGTCGTCGCCCGCGATGCCGTCGGCGACGCCGCCGCGCTGGCGGTCCGGACCTTCGTCGACGGCCAGCTCGCCGTCGCGACGAGCACCGCCGAGCTCGTCCGCGGCGTCGCTCGCCTCGTCGCCGACATCAGCGACTTCATGACGCTCGCTCCCGGCGACCTCGTCCTCGCCGGCAGCGCGCCCGATTCACCCCGGGTGCGCGCAGGCGCCCGCGTCGCGGTCGAGATCGAGCGCGTCGGCAGGCTCGAGACGCGCGTCGCCGTCGCCGAGCGGACCGCGGCATGAGGCGCGCACGCGTCGCCTACGCCGGTGCGCTGCACGAGGCGACGCCGGCGGGCGACGATACGATCCGCCTCGCCGACGGCCGCGTCGTCGCCGCCGACGCCGTCGTCTGGCTGCCTCCGTTCGACGCCGGCACGGTGATCGCGCTCGGCCTCAACTACGCCGATCACGCCAAGGAGCTGTCGTTCGCGAAGCAGGACGAGCCGCTCGTCTTCCTCAAGGCGCCGGCGTCGCTCGTCGGCCATCGGGGCGAGACGCGACGGCCGGCGGATGCGACCTTCATGCACTACGAATGCGAGCTCGCGGTCGTGATCGGCAAGCCGGCACGGCACGTCGGGCGCGAACGCGCGATCGAGCACGTCGCCGGCTACACGATCGCCAACGACTACGCGATCCGCGACTACCTCGAGAACTGGTACCGCCCGAACCTGCGCGTCAAGAGCCGCGACGGCGCGACGGCGCTCGGGCCGTGGCTCGTCGACGCGGCCGACGTCGAGTGGCCGCCGGCGCGCTCGCTCGCGACCTTCGTCAACGGCAGGCAGACGCAGAGCGGCCATACCCGCGACCTCGTCTTCGACATCGCGTTCCTGATCGAATACCTGAGCGCGTTCATGACGCTCGACACCGGCGACGTCATCCTGACCGGAACGCCCGAGGGCGTCGTCGACGTCGGCGTCGGCGACGAGGTCGTCTGCGAGATCGAAGGACTCGGCCGGCTCGTCAACCGGATCGTCGGCGACGCGGCGTTCGGGCGGTCGCGCGCCACCGCAGAGAGCCACGACGAGCGAGGACCGAGGACATGAGAGTCGAGCACCTGATCGCGGGCAAGGCGGTCGGCGGCCACAGCTACTTCGAGACGATCGACCCGGCGACGCAGGGCGTCCTCGCCGAGGTCGCGCGGGGCGGTGCGGCCGAGATCGACGCCGCCGTCGCCGCGGCGAAAGCGGCGTTCCCGGCGTGGTCGCGCACGCCTGCGAGCGAGCGCGCGCGCGTCATGCGCGCGCTCGGCGAGCTGATCGCCAGGCACGTCCCCGATCTCTCGGCGACCGAGACCCGCGACACCGGGCAGCCGATCGCGCAGACCAGGAAGCAGCTGGTTCCCCGCGCCGCCGACAACTTCCACTACTTCGCCGAGATCTGCACGCGCGTCGACGGCCACACGTACCCGACGCCGACGCACCTCAACTACACGCTGTTCCAGCCGGTCGGCGTCTGCGCGCTGATCTCGCCGTGGAACGTGCCGTTCATGACGGCGACGTGGAAGGTCGCGCCGTGCCTCGCGCTCGGCAACACCGCGGTGCTGAAGATGAGCGAGCTGTCGCCGCTCACCGCCGCGCGGCTCGGCGAGCTCGCGCTCGAGGCCGGCGTTCCGCCCGGTGTCCTCAACGTCGTCCACGGCTTCGGCAGCGAGGCCGGCGAGGCGCTCGTCGCCCACCCCGACGTGCGCGCGATCTCGTTCACCGGCTCGACCCGGACCGGCAACCGGATCGTGCGCGCCGCCGGATTGAAGAAGTTCTCGATGGAGCTCGGCGGCAAGAGCCCGTTCGTCGTCTTCGAGGACGCGGACCCGGAGCGCTCGCTCGACGCGGCCGTCTTCATGATCTTCTCGAACAACGGCGAGCGCTGCACCGCAGGCTCGCGGATCCTGGTCGAGCGCAAGATCCTCCCGGAGTTCGCGGCGCGTTTCGCCGAGCGTGCACGCCGCATCGGCGTCGGCGATCCGATGGACGAGAAGACGATCGTCGGCCCGATGATCAGCCGCGACCACCTCGACAAGGTGCGCAGCTACATCGCGCTCGGCAGCGAGGAAGGCGCGACGCTCGTCTGCGGCGGCCTCGACCTGCCCGAGCTGCCTGCGGCGCAACGAAACGGCAACTACGTGCTGCCGACGGTCTTCGTCGACGTCGACAACCGGATGCGGATCGCGCAGGAGGAGATCTTCGGCCCGGTGGCGTGCCTGATCGGCTTTGCCGACGAGGCCGACGCGATCGCGCAGGCGAACGACGTGACGTACGGCCTGTCGAGCTACGTCTGGACGAAGGACATCGGCAAGGCGCACCGCGTCGCCGCCGCGATCGAGGCCGGGATGTGCTTCGTCAACAGCCAGAACGTTCGCGATCTGCGCCAGCCGTTCGGCGGAACGAAGGCGTCCGGGACCGGCCGCGAAGGCGGGACGTGGAGCTTGGAGGTGTTCTGCGAGCCGAAGAACGTCTGCGTGAGCATCACCGATCATCACATACCGAAGTGGGGAGCGACGTGAGCCTCTACGCGACGCAGAAGCTCCTCTACCACCTGAACCGCGACCCCGCGGTGCAGCAGCGCTACCGCGACGACCTGCCGGCGCTGCTCGCGGGTTACGAGCTCGACGCCGAGGAGCGCGAGGCGATCGTCGCCGGCGACATCGGCAAGCTCTACGTGCTCGGCGTCAACGGCCAGCTGCTGATGCACTTCGCGGCGCTCGTCGGCATGCCGTGGGCCGACTACATCGAGGCGATGCGCGAGGGCGTCCGCCGCCACGGCCCGGTCCGCGCCGGCGTCTACGCGATGACGACGTCGACCGACGAGAAGGTCGCCGGGGTCTGAGATGAGCCTCGTCTTCGCCGCGATCTGCAGCCACGCGCCCGGCATCACCGGCCGCGCGCACCTCGCCGATCCGGCGAAGAAGGACGCGCTCCATGCCGAGCTCCATCGCCTCGGCGAGT
>DASSRF010000448.1:0-4910 GCA_035701945.1 Caldimonas sp.
TCGCCGTCGATGCGGTCGACCTGCGTGCACGCGGCCGCCATCGCCTCGACGCCGTCGACGATGAAGCCGGTCCGGCCGTGCTCGACGATCTCGGGCAGCGCGCCGGTGCGGTACGCGACGACGGGAGTGCCTGCGGCGATCGCCTCCATGGCGACGAGCGACGACGTCTCGCGCGCCTTGCTCGCGACGAGCACGCATCGCGCCTGCGCGAGCAGCCGCTTCTTGCGTCGCCCCTCGACGGGTCCGATCCAGCGCCGACAGCGGTCGAGGCGAGGCACGATGCGCTCCGCGAAGAAGCGGCGATGCTCGGGGTACGGAAAGACGGCGCCGGCGATCAGCAGCGACGAGCCGGCGCGCTTGCTCGCATCGATGGCGTCGTCGAGTCCCTTCTCCGGGCAGACCCGACCGAGCGCGAGCGCGAAGCGACGCTTGCGGGCGGCGACGACGGTCAGGTCGACGCCGTTCTCGATCGGCGCGCCGAGCGCCGCACCGGGCGGCGCGCTGCTCGCCTGATCCGACGACACCGGATGCAGCCACGTGCCGGGTCGCGTCGGGAACAGCGCCGCCGCCGGGTACCAGTCGAGCGGCAGGTGCAACGTCGCGACGAGCGGCGGACCCGGAGGCGGCAGGTACGACGCGAAGTCGACGCCGTGGACATGGACGACGTCGGGCCGGTCGCGCGCGATCGCTTCGCGCAGGCGCGTGCGCACCTGCTCGTGGACGCGCTCGCGCAGCGCGTCGTCGATCGCTTCGCCGACCGCGGCGACGGCGCGCAACTCGCCGGCGACCGACGAACGGTCCGGCGCGATCACGATCGAGCGATGCCCGGCGGCGACGAGCGCGCGGTCGATGTGCGCGAGGACCTGCTCGGCGCCGCCGACCGGATCTGCGGTCACGGTCGCGAAGGGATACGCGACGCTGACGACCGTCAGCTTGCGGCCGCGGGCAGCGCTTGCCATCGTTTGCTTCCGTTGCCGGCGTCGTCGCACGACGCCCATGCGCGCGCCGCCGCCGAGCGCCAGCGCGCGCTCGTCATGTCCCAGCCGAGCCGGTCGTACAGCGACTCGCGAGGCGGCGCCGCTTCGGCGAAGTCGTAGTCCGGAGCGTCGCGCAGCCGCTCGGGCGTCAGCGGGATGAGGCCGAGCGTTGCCTGCTGCGTCGCGTGGCACGCGACCGCAGCGCGCTTGACGGCGAGCGCTTCGGCGTCGAGGTCGACGCGCGATTCGGGCCGCGCGGCGTCGGGCCAGAACAAGCCGTACGCGGCGCGGCCCTGGCGCAGGTGATACGAAGCGAACTCGAGGCGCTGCGGCGCCCGCCCTCGGCGAGGGGCGAGCCGCCGGCACGCGATCGCGACCGCGAGCGCCGCGGTGTCGTGGTCGGGATGGCCGTGCTCGTACGGATGCGTGACGACTGCGTCGCTGCCGTCGAGGTCGTCGACGAGGCGCGCGACGATCGCGTCGAGCGCGTCGATCGCTTCCTGATCGCAGTGTCCGTACGCGACGCGTTCGGCGCGCACGCCGAGCACCGCCAGCGCGCGATCGAGTTCGCCGCGGCGAGCCGCGGCGTAGCGAACGCGGTCCGCGCAGCCGGCGCGCCGGGCGTCGTCGAGACGGCGCGGCGAGCCGTCGGTGAGGTGGACGAGCTTCAGCCGTCTGAGCGCAGCAAGACGGCTGCCGAGCGCGATCGTCTCGTCGTCGGGATGCGCGACGACGACGGCGACCGGCGCCTCGACGGATGCGCCGGAGGCGATCTGCGCGAGCAGCGACGGTGCGGCCATGGGCGAGCACGCAGCGCCGCGGCGCTGCGCCTCGCCGAGCCGGCATTCGTCGTGCCGCTCAGTACGTCACGGTGACGGTGATCGTCGGTTCGCTGTAGCTGCCGACGGCGAGGTTCGTCTGGCCGCTCGGTACGCGGCCGTAGACCGTGAGCGCCTGCGGCGAGCCGAGGCCGGCGCCCGTGCCCGAGACCCACGTCGGCGCCGCCGCCGAGTTGCCCCACACCGTGGTTCGCGCGGCGTCGGTGTAGAGGTTGTAGCTCATCGTGTCGGCGCCGTTGGCCATCAGCCGTTGCGCGAGCGTCGCGCCGGTCGTCGTGCCGGCGCTGAGCCCGACCGTGTACGGCGTGTTCCTGGTGCAGCGCACGGTGACGGTCGTCGTCTGGTCGACGTTGGCACCGAGCGGGTCGACGGTGCCGAAGTCGAGGTCGACCGCATTCACGGCGCATTGCGTCTGCACGTTGGCGGTGACCTGGAAGGTCGCAGTCGCCGTCGCGGCGGTCGCGTGCGGAACCGCCGCAGCCGCGAAGGCCGCTGCGAGCGCAGCCCGGCGCGCGTTGCGAAGGATGGCGTTGGCGTCCATGGCGAGACTCCCGCGACCGATCCGAGCGGAGCAGCGAACGCCGTCGTGCGTGAAGTCGTTCTCTCCTTCTCTCGGTCGCGATAGATGTATCGGCTTGTTTTCGGGCCGCTCGATCCCTTGCTCGGGGGGATCACGCCATCCCTAGGCTGCCGGCAGCCGACGGTCGCGGCAATCCGTCACGCTTGCCGACGCGCGTGACCCGTTGCCGCGGCGAATTGCGACGCGTAGGAGGCGCGCTTCGCGTGCGCGTCGGGATCGGGCGAGCACAGGTAGAGCTCGTGCCCGGGCCGGGCGTCGATCGCGAGCCCGCTCGAGCGCAGCATCGCCTCGACGGCGGCGTGGCTCGCCGCCCACCAGTTGGTCTCGTCGCCCGCGAGCCGGTGCTCGATGAACGCCATCTTCGGCCAGCCCGGATCGAGGAGCGGCGCGCGGTCTTCGATGGCGCAATCGGCGGTGTCGTCGCGCACCGCGTCGCCCGGCATCGTCAGCGTCTGGAACATCAGCAGGCGACGCGTCCTCGCAGCGAGCAGGTCGAGCGCAAGCAGCGGATAGCGCAGGTGGTAGAAGACGCCCATGAACCAGACGAGGTCGAATGTCTCGCTCGAGCGTGCGATGTCGTAGACCTCCATGCAGCGGAACTCGACGCGCCCTTCCAGGCCGAGCTCGGCGCGCGCCCATTCGGCCTGCGCGAGGTAGTGCGGCTCGACGTCGATGCCGATGACCGTCGCGCCGCGTTCGGCGAGCTGGAAGCTGTAGAAGCCGGCGTTGCAGCCGACGTCGAGGACGCGCCAGCCGGCGAGGTCGCGCGGCAGCCACGGCTCGATCTCGCGCCACTTGAACGCCGGGAAGTCGCCGCCGAGGAAGTGGTCCGGCACGGTCTGCACGCCGCCGGGCAGGTGGAGGTTGTGGAACCACGGCGCGAGCGCCTCGATCCGGCGCTGCTTCTCGACCGCGACGTCGCTCGGTTGCGCTTCGCTGCCGCTCATGGCGTTCAGGGGCGCCGACCCGCGCGCAGCGCCTCGACGTGGGCCTCGAGCTCGGCGGCGCGGTGCGCCGCGGTGTGCTCGGCGAGGATCCGATCGCGTGCGCGCCGCGCCACCGCGCGCCGCTCGCGTTCGGGCAGGCCGCGCAGCAGCCGGAGCACCTCGGCGGGCGATTCGGCGAGGAAGATCTCGCGTCCGGGCTCGAGCAGCGTCTCGATTCCGTCCCAGCGGTCGCTGATGATCGGCGTGCCGCAAGCGGCGGCCTCGAACAACCGCACGCTCGGCGACCAGCCGGCCGCGATCATGTCGGCGCGGGTGACGTTGAGCGTGAAGCGCTGGCGGTTGTAGAACGCGCGGTGCGCGGCCGGCGCGAGATGCGCGGTGCGCGCGACGTTCTTCGGCCACGCGATCGCGTCGGGATACTGCGGGCCCGCGAGCGCGAAGCGGCCCTCGGCCCACGCGCGCGCCGGCTTCAGCAGCAAGGCCTCGACCGTCGGCTGGCGGTCGCTGCTGTAGGTGCCGAGGTAGCCGAGGTCCCACTCGGCGCCGCGCCGCGATTCCGGGTAGTAGAGCTCGGGGTCGACCGAGCAGTAGAGGACGCGCGCCGCCGGCGCGCCGAAGTCGCGCTCGAGTCGCGCGAGCGTCGGGCCGCCGGTGAACGACAGGTAGAGGTCGTAGCGCGCGATCTGCCGCGCAGCGAGGTAGTCGCAGTCGTCGCGCGCCAGGCTCGCGAGCGTGACCGGCGTGTCGATGTCGTAGAACGCGGTCAGGCCCGACGCTTCGGCCTGCACCCAGTCGCCGATCGCGATGCCGTCGGGAACGTACGAGCCGACGATGACGAGGTCGGCGCCGCCGATCGCCGGCGCGTGCGCTGCGCGCAGCTCGTCGAGGTCGCCGTAGAGCGCCGTTCGACCGTACGGCGGCCGCGGCAGGTCGCGGTTGTCGGCGTACCACGGACGGTCGCGCTCGAGAAAGAGCACGTCGTGGCCGCGGCGGACCAGCCCGCGGACGAGCCCGCGGTACGTCGTCGCATGGCCGTTGCCCCACGACGACGTGATCGACAGGCCGAGGACGACGATCCTCAGGCGGCGACTCGGCGCGCCGCCAGCGGACGCGGCGACCGCCGCAGCGTCGTCGACCGCAGTCTGCGAAGCGCTCATGCGACTCCCTCGGCGGGCGCACGCGATTCTGCGCAGCCTTCGAGCACCTGCTCGAGCTGCGCCGCGCGGTGCGCATACGTGTGCTCGGCGAGCACGCGGCGGTACGCGGCCTCGCCGATCGCGCGGGCGCGGTCTGGATCGAGGCGGTCGAGGTGCGCAGCGACCTCGGCGCCGTCGGCAGCGACGAGGACCTCGGTGCCGGGCTCGAGGAAGAGCTCGATGCCTTGCCAGCGGTCGGTGATCAGGCACGCCGCCGCGCCCGCCGCCTCGAAGACGCGCGTCGCCGGCGAGAAGCCGTAGCGCGCCATGCTCTCGCGGCTCACGTTGAGCACGGCGGCCGGGGTGACGTTGAACGCGTTGTGATCTTTCGTGTACACGTGGCCGACGTAGCGGACGCTGCCCGGCATCGC
>DASSRF010000449.1:0-10420 GCA_035701945.1 Caldimonas sp.
CGGCCCGCTCGCAGGATGTGGGTGACGCTCTCGCCCTGCCGCGCCGACAGCGCGTCCATCTCCAGCAGCTGAGCGAAGCCGAGAATGGCGTTGAGCGGCGTCCGCAGCTCGTGGCTCATGCGCGAGAGGAACTGCGACTTGGCCTGGATCTCGCGCTCGGCGAGCGTCGCCTGCTGGCGCGCGAGCTCGGCGTTCTTGCTCTCGGTCACGTCCCAGTTGACGCCGACGCGGCGGACGACGCGGCCCGACTCGTCGAGCACCGCTGCCGAGCGCGACGCCAGCCAGCGCCAGCGGCCGTCGGGCAGGCGGATGCGGAACTCGTACGCCATCGGCGACGGCGAGTCGCTCGAGCCGGCGACCACCTGCTCGGCATCGTCGGGATGGACGATCGCCATCCACTCGTCGCGACTCGGCGCTTGCTCGCGCGGCGCGAGGCCGCGCAGCAGGAACATCTGCTCGTTCCAGCGTCGGCAG
Organism: Caldimonas sp.; assembly: GCA_035701945.1. Lineage (GTDB taxonomy): Bacteria > Pseudomonadota > Gammaproteobacteria > Burkholderiales > Burkholderiaceae_C > Schlegelella_A. Next base: position 475 of record DASSRF010000449.1, read on the forward strand.
CCGTCGGCGTCCGCTTCCCAGGTGCCGATGCCGGCGTGGCTGGTGATCAACGCGGCGCGCTGGCTCGCCTCCTGGAGCGCGTCGAGCGCACGGCGCTGCGCGGTGACGTCGAGCGCGATGCCGTAGACGCGACGCGAGCCGGCATGCTCGCGGTCGACGTCGGCGCGCAGGACGATCCAGCGCACGCTGCCGTCCTTGCGCAGCGCCCGCAGCTCCATCTCCGACTGCCGGTCCCCGCTCGCGAAGTAGGCGCTCGTCAGCTCGCGGATGCGGGCGCGGTCGTCGGGATGCACGGATTCCTGCAGCCAGTCGCGAAAATGCGGCGCGCGCGGCGGCCGGTGGCGGTCGAACAGCTCGAACATCTGCGCGTTCCAGTCGGTCTCGACCGGGTCGACCGTCGTCGTCCAGATGCCGATGCCGGCAGCGCGCGACGCCGAGTCGAGCCGGCGCGCGAGCTCCTCGGCGTGGCGCAGGTGCTCGACGCGCTCGGTGGTGTCGAGCGTGACGCCGACGAAGGCGATCGGCTCGCCGTGCGCGTCGCGCTCGACGACGCGGCGCGAAAGGAAGTAGCGCCACGTGCCGTCGCCGCGCCGATAGCGCGCTTCGGAGTCGACCGGCTCGTCGGTCGCGAGCGCGCGCTTGTTCGCCGCCGCGACGAGCGGCAGGTCGTCGGGGTGGATCAGCGCGCGCAGCTCGTCGACCGAGAGGCTCTGCGGGCGCGGCAGGATGCCGAGCAGCTCGAACTGGTGGTCGCTGAACGTGATCCGCCCGGTGCGCAGGTCGCGCCGCCAGCTCGCGATCCTGCCGAGCTCGACGGCGAGGCGCAGCTGCGCATTGACGTCGTTGAGCGCGCGCGCCGACTCGTACGCCTCGGTGTCGTCGACCATCACGCCGACGGCGCGGTCGGGAACTCCGCGCGGCCCGTTCTTCACTTCCCACTGCGAGTGGATCCACCGCGTCTTGCCGTCCGGGTGGACGACGCGGTAGCGCTGCGAGTAGCGGCCGGCGCGCCGCGTCGACTCCGGATAGATGCTCGCGGCGCGGTCGTCGGCGTGGATGCGCTCGATCGCCTCGGCGTAGCCGGGCGTGCCGTGGGCGGGGTCGAGGCCCCAGAACTCGAAGACGTGCTGGTCCCAGCGGCCTTCGCCCGACGGGATCTCGCGCTCCCAGATGCCGAGCCGGCCGAACTCCTGCGCCGTCTCGAGCAGCTCTTCCTGGCGCGCTGCGCGCGCCGCGAGCGCGCGCGGCAGCGTGACGTCGGCGAGCATCCAGGCGATCCGGTTGCCGCCGACGCGCACGCAGCGCGCGTCCGCCCAGAGCGGCTCGCCGGCGGCGCCGCGCAGCTGGAACACGCCGCTCTCGCGCTCGCGCGCGCTCAGCATCCGCGCGAGCGACAGCCTCGCCTCCGATCCCGCGGCGCCGGGCATCGTGAAGTCGAACAAGGTCGCGGTCGGCCGACCGTTGTAGCCGGTCGATGCCGAGAAGCGGGCGTTGGCCCAGAGCAGCTTTCCGCTCGGGTCGGTCACCGCGAGCAGCTCGCGGCTGTCGCCGAGGAACGCGTGGAGCAGGTCCGTCGACAGCGCCTCGGGGCCCGGATCGTACGGAGCGTCGCTCATCGGCTCCCGCGGTGACTGCGGGGAGCCCCCGCACGGCGGTCCGGAGTCTAGCCGCTGCCGGTCCAGCCGACCGACCACCCGTCAGCGCTCGGCGACCTGCAGGATGAGCTTGCCGAAGTTCTCGCCGCGGAACAGCTTGAGCAGCGTCTCGGGGAAGGTGTCGAAGCCCGCGACGATGTCCTCGCGGCTCTTCATCCGGCCGTCCTTCAGGTACGACGCCAGCTCGGCGACCGCGGCGGGGAAGCGCTCGACGTAGTCGAACACGACCATCCCTTCCATGCGCGCACGGTGGACGAGCAGCGACAGGTAGTTGGCCGGCCCCTTGACCGCATCGGTGTTGTTGTACTGGCTGATCGCGCCGCAGATGACGATGCGCGCCTTGCGGTTGAGCCGCGTCAGCACGGCATCGAGGATCTCGCCGCCGACGTTGTCGAAGTAGACGTCGACCCCCTTCGGGCAGTGCGCCTTCAGGCCGTCCTTCACCGGACCGGACTTGTAGTCGATGCACGCGTCGAAGCCGAGCTCGCGAACGACCCAGTCGCACTTCTGCGGGCCGCCGGCGATGCCGACGGCGCGACAGCCCTTGACCTTGGCGAGCTGGCCGACGGTCTGGCCGACCGCGCCGGCGGCTCCCGAGACGACGACCGTCTCGCCCTCCCTGGCGAGACCGACGTCGAGGAGGCCGAAGTAGGCCGTCATGCCGGGCATCCCGAGCACGTTCAGCCATTGCGCCGGCGTGCCGAGGCGAAGGTCGATCTTCGCGATGTCGCCGCGCGCGAGCGCGCGTGCGTCGAAGAGCGCGTATTCCTGCACGCCGAGCAGGCCGCTGACGTGCGTGCCGGGGGCGAAGCGCGCGTCCTCGGACGCGACGACGACGCCGACGCCGCCGGCGCGCATCACCTCGCCGATCCCGACCGGGGCGATGTAGCTCTTGCCCTCGTTCATCCAGCCGCGCATGGCGGGGTCGAGCGAGAGCATGAGCGTCTTGACGAGGACGCCGCCGGCCTCGGGCGGCGCGACCGGCTCGGCCGCGAAGCTCCAGTCCGCGCGCGTCGGCAGCCCGACCGGGCGGCGGGCGAGGCGGATCTGGTGGTTCGTGTTCGCGGCGAGCGTGGTCATCGTCGTCTCCTTCGCAATCGGCAGATGCTACGCGGCGGCGGCGTCATACGTCGAGTGGACGCGGCGAGAGAACGCGCGGGCTCCAGCGCTTGCGAATGGTCGCCGGCGGCGTACGATCCTCGACGCCAGGCATGAACGGCCAGCAAGATGGACGAGCGCGATCAGCTTGAGGCACTGTGGCTGCAGAGCACCGCGAACGCGCGAGCGAACCTGTTTCGCGACTGGATCCTGGCCGCGACCGGCGAGTTCGCGCCGGATCTCTCCTTCTCCGAAGGCCTGGGCGACGACCTCGTCGCCTATTCCTTCGCCGACGACCTGAGTGCTTGGCAAGTGGCGGTCGCTGCCAGCGTGTTCTTCGATGCCTCGCCCGATCGGGCACTCGGCGTCGGCGATGCCCTCGTCGAGATCAGCCACCTCTTCGGCGAAGAGCAGGAAGAGGCCGAGGAAGAGGCGGAATTCGAGGAAGAAGACGAATCGGCAGAGGGTGGGGAAGCGGCTTGGGACGCCTGGGTGGAATCGATCGAGGCCGCCATCGAAGAGCTCGAGGAGGAGCGTTCCAGCCTGGAGGCATTGATGGACGGGGCCTCCCCTGACGACGCCGCTGCACTGCAGTCGATGGTCGACTTTCTCGACGACCTCCTCGAAGGGCTGCGCGATCGATTGCCCGAGGCAGCAACGTCGCTCTGAACTCGCATGCCAACCGAGCCGTTCTCGAGAATGACGCTGGCGGAGCAGATCGGCCGCGAACGGCAACGTCGCACCGAACGGCGGCTGCTGCGGCTGGAACTGCTCGCGCAGCGCAATCTCATCGCGGCCGGGCTGGAGGGGCGCGGGCTCGTGCAGATCGAATCCGATCCGCGGTTTCAGGCGCTGACCGCGAAGGCCCAAGGCCTCGCGGCGTTCTCCCATCTCGCAGCCCGTGCGACGTATCTGCGCCAGGCGATCGACGCTCTCGCGAGGAAGAAGGCAGTCCGGCGGGAACGTGCGTCGGAAGGACGCACCGTCCGCGCCGCCACTGACGCATGAACCTGCTCCACGCGTCGTTCGCGAAGGTCGCCTGCGGCATGGTGCACGATGGCCAGTACCATCCGACCGTCGTGCGACTGCTGCGCAACAGCGAGAGCCGCTGCCATTGCAGCGTCTTCATCGTCGATCACGACCTGCGTCGGGATGTCGAGTTTCGCGTCGACAGCGTCCTGGTCGAGCTCGCGAGCGCGGCATGGCGCGGCGTCGACGTCAAGCTGCTGATCGGCGGCTCGCGGCGAAATCGCGAGATCCGCGATTCGGCGCTGCTGGCTCGTGCGCGCGCGCGCGACCTGGGCATCGACGTCCGGCTGGCGGCGGCTTCGAAGAAGAACGAGAGCCACGCCAAGCTCGTCGTCACCGACCGCCACGTCCTGCTCGGTTCGCACAACTGGTCTCGCGGCATGTTCGGCACGGAAACGCAGGACAGCGTGCTGCTCGAAAGCTCCTCGCTCGCGGCCGCGCTCGACACCTATTTCGCTGGCAGCTGGCTGAAGGCAGCGCGCGATGAATACGACGTATCGTTTTGACTGGCAGCAGATCGTCACCGAGCCGTTCCTGGCCGAACTCGTCGCCGCGACGGGAACGCCCGGCTCCGAGCCGGACCTGCTGCGCGCGCTACTGGCCCGCATCTTTGCCTGCAGTGGCGGGGCCGGCGTGGCGAACAGCGACTGGCCTGCTTCTCACCGCACGCAAGTCGCGCGCAAGCTGCTCGGCGAAGCTGTCGGCTCTCTCCTGACCCACCGGTTCGGGTTCGGCCATCGCCTGCCGGGCGTCGTCGCGCGCGTGGAGCACGGCGAGCACGTCGCTGCCGTCGTGCCCGTCGTGGACATCAACCGCGCCTCCCGGGCAGAGCTCGAAGCGCTTCCCGCGATCGGTCCTGCGCTCGCCGGGAGCATCATCGCGGAGCGACGCAATGGCGGCGCCTTCTCGTCGATGCCGAACCTGCTCGAACGGCTCGCCGGCCTGGGCGACGAGGCGGGCAGGCAGCTGCAAGGCGCTCTCGGGTTCTCGGCGTCGGGAGCGGCGTCGCGCGTCGTGCCCGCCCGACTTGCCGACAAGCTCGGTGCCCTGCTGCTGCTCGGCGTCGCCGGCGCCGCACGCGACCCGCTCGAGGCCGCGCTGGAAGAGGTCGCGATGTACGTCGCCGCTCACCCGCATCCGCGAGCACGCGTCGGCATGAAGCGGGACGACCTGGAGCCGGATGCGATCGCGGCGACGGCCGACGTCGACATCTCCGTCGACCGCGCCAAGGTGCTGGCCGACACCGCGTACTACTCATCGCTGCTCGGCGTGATCGAGCGAGCGACGCGCCAGGTCGACGTCTGCATGTTCTATGTCGCGCTGCCGGAGCCGCAGCATCCGACCCGCAAGCTGCTCGAGGCGTTGGCTCGCAAGGCGAGCGAAGGTCGCGTGGTCAGGGTGTTGGTCGATCAGGACAACAAGGGCGACCCCTATGGTTCCCGGCTCGTCAACGCTGCAGCGGTGGCGTTGCTGTCATCGCGCGGAGTCGAGGTCCGGGGCGATGCCAGCGACGCGCTGTTGCACTCGAAGTTCGTGATCGTCGACAACGACACTGTGGCCGTCGGCTCGCACAATTGGACGGCTGGTTCGTTCTTCCGCTACGCCGACGTGTCGGTGCTGCTGTCCGGAATGGAGCAAACGCGGCGCTGGCGCGATCGCTTCGAGACGTTGTGGGCAAGGGGGCGCGCGTTCGACGAAACGGGCGCTGCCGCCGCGCGGCGGTCCCGGGGCTCGCGCAGCCGTCACGACCGAAGGATCGCGACGACCTAGCCGAGCCGACGTCGTCGAAGAAAAAGGCCGCGGCGAGCCGCGGCCTTCGGTTTGCAGGTCTGGCTGCGCGCGGATCAGATCACGCGGATGTTCGCAGCCTGCAGGCCCTTCTGGCCCTGCTTGACCTCGAACTCGACGCGCTGGTTCTCCTGCAGCGTCTTGAATCCGGTGCCCTGGATGTCGCGGAAGTGGGCGAAGAGGTCGGCGCCGCCCGAGTCCTGGGCGATGAAGCCGAAGCCCTTGGCTTCGTTGAACCACTTCACGGTTCCGGTTTGAGTCGTCATGGAAGATGTCCTGTCTGGAATGGAAATGCGCAGCACATGCGGCGCATGCAGCGACACTCAAGAACCGATCAAGGGGGATTTCAGACGGCCCGCCGCGAGGACCGCGGGGGTAGAACGAGAATCACGAACAACCACTGTCTTGCGTATAACTGTGCGGCTACTGTACACGAGTTGCGAGTAGACGCGTCGAAGCGGAGGTCTTGTGCAGCAAACACCTGAAGCCGGCAAGCGCGACTGGAAGAACGACGGCGTTCGCGTCATCCCGGCGACGAGTCTCGATCCGAACACGGCGCAGACGCCGGGCATGGACCGCAAGGCGGCGATCACGTTCGCGCGCGTCGGCGCACAGAAGCTGTGGGCCGGCACCGTGCACATCCATCCCGATGCGAAGACGGGTGCGCATCACCACGGCCATCTCGAGAGCGTGATCTACGTCGTCAAGGGGCGTGCGCGGATGCGCTGGGGCGAGAGGCTCGAATACACCGCCGAGGCGGGCCCGGGCGACTTCATCTACGTCCCGCCGTGGGTGCCGCACCAGGAGATCAACGCGAGCGCGACCGAGACGCTCGAGTGCGTGCTCTGCCGCAGCGACGGCGAGGCGGTGGCGGTCAACCTGCCGATCGAGCCGGTCGAGAAGCCCGAGACGGTGCGCTGGATCGACCCGACGCATCCGCACGGCTGACAGGCCGTCATCCTGACCGCAGCGAAGGATCTCGCCATGAGGCTCTCTGTCCTCGACCAGTCGGTCTCGCTCGCGGGCAGCAGCGAGGACGCGGCGATCCGCGACACGCTTTCGCTCGCCGAGCATTGCGAGCGGCTCGGCTACTCGCGCTTCTGGCTGAGCGAGCACCACGGCTTGGCGACGATCGTCGGCAGCGCGCCCGAGATCCTGATGGCGGCGATCGCGGCGCGGACGTCGACCATCCGGATCGGCAGCGCCGGCGTCATGCTGCCGCACTACAGCGCCCTCAAGGTCGCCGAGCAGTTCCGCGTCCTCGAGGCGCTCGCGCCGGGGCGGATCGACCTCGGCGTCGGCCGGGCGCCGGGCGGCGACATGCGCACGGCGCTCGCGCTCAACCCGAACGCCGCGCTCGCGGCCGAGGACTTTCCGGCGCAGGTGCGCGACCTGCAGGCGTGGACGACCGTCGGACGCCACGCCGGCATCACCGCGCATCCGCTGGGGCCGCACGCGCCCGAGATCTGGATCCTCGGCAGCTCCGACTACGGCGCGCAGCTCGCTGCGCACTTCGGGCTGCCGTACGCGTTCGCGTACTTCTTCACCGACGGCGTCGGCGCCGAGCAGGCGTTCGCGCTCTACCGCGAGCGCTACCAGCCGAGCGAGCGCCACCCCGAGCCGCAGGCGACCCTGTGCATCTGGGCGCTCGTCGCCGAGAGCGACGACGAGGCGCAGCACCACGCCCTGTCGCGCGACCGCTGGCGGATCGACCGCGCGCGCGGCGTGCTCGGCCCGCTGCAGTCGCCCGCCGACGTCGCGGCGCGCGGCTTCAGCGCCGCCGAGGAGCAGTCGCTCGCGGCGATGCGCGCAAGGGCGTTCGTCGGCTCGGTCGCGACGGTGCGCGAGCGGATCGATCGCCTCGTCGCGCAGTTCGCGCTCGACGAGGTCGTCGTCAACACCTGGGCGCACGACCCCGCGGTGCGCCGCACGTCGTACGCGCTGCTCGCCGACACGTACGACCTCAGCGCGAACCGTACGTGAAGAAGCGCCAGAGCGCTTCGAGCGGCCCGGCCCGATGGCGCGCGAGCCAGAGCGCGCTCAGCGGCAGCTCGACGCACACGAAGAGCGCGATCGCGAGCGCGGTCTCGAACGCCGCGTCGGCGCGGCCCCACCAGCCGAGCCCCCAGCCGTAGAAGCAGAAGCTCGCGAGCAGCGTCTGCAGCAGGTAGTTGGTGAGCGGCATGCGGCCGGCGAGCTGCAGCGGCCGCAGCCAGTGCGGCAGCGTGCCGTCGCCGACGAGGCGAACGACCGCGAGCGCGTAGCACGCAGCGAGGGCGGCGCGGCCGAGCGTTCGCGCCAGCGCGGCGACGAAGACCGCGAGCGCGGTGCCGAGCGCCGGTGCGAGCGCGTCGGCGCCGACGAGCGCGATCGCGTTGCCGACGACGGCGATCGCCAACGCGATCGCGACGAGCCGCGGCGGCCCTGCTCCCGCGTGCCGCATCGGCCAGCCGCGGCGGCCGACGACGTAGCCGGCGAAGATCCCGGTCGCCATCTGGACGCAGAACGCGAGGTACGTGTACAGGCCGAACGGCGACCGCGTGCTCCACGCGAAGATGCGCGCCGTCTCGCGCACCGCGTCGAGGAACGAGCCGTGGCCGTAGGCGCGATCGTTCGAGGCCTCGAACTGCTCGAGCTCGAAGGCGGCGAGCGTCTCGCTCGCAGGTGAGAGCATCGCCGTCCGCGTCGTCTCGGCGAGCGCGGGAAAGAGCAGGCAGGCGACGATCAGGACGGCGAAGCCGCGGTCGCCGAGCCGGCGCAGCGCGAGCAGCACGAGGCCGACGACGGCGTAGACGACGAGGACGTCGCCCGGCCAGAGCAGCGTCGCGTGGACGCCGGCGACGACGGCGAGGAACGCGAGCCTGCGCAGGTAGACGCGGACGGCGCGGTGCGGGCGCGGCGCGACGCCGTGGCGCGCGGCATGCAAGCGCTCGGCGTTCTCGAAGCGCGCCATCTGCGTCGCGAAGCCGATGCCGAAGACGAACCCGAACAGGAGGTTGAACTTGCCGGCGAAGAGCAGGTCGCGCAGCGCCGCCACGACCGCATCGGTCGCAGTCGCCGGCGGGGTCGGCAGCGCGAAGATCGAGTGGCTGAACCCCGGCATGTTCATAATGAAGATGCCGAGCAGCGCGAAGCCGCGCAGCGCGTCGAGCGCAGCGATCCGGTCGCGCTCGGCGAGCGGCGCCTCGCCGTCGGCGATGGTCGGGTCGGCCACGGCGCTCACGCGCCGACGGTAGCGCAATCCAATTGCAACGGATCGTCGCGGCGCCTCGGGCGCCGCCTAGAGAGGAGCTCTTCACATGTTCGAGACCGCCATCGCCGGCAGCCTGCCCAAGCCCTCGTGGCTGGCGCAGACCGAGACGCTCTGGCCCGAGTGGAGGTCCGCCGGCGCCGAGCTCGAGCGCGCCAAGGCCGACGCGACCCTGCTCTGGCTGAAGGTGCAGGAGGACGCCGGCATCGACGTCGTCGGCGACGGCGAGCAGTCGCGCCAGCACTTCGTCCACGGCTTCCTTGCGCAGATCGAAGGCATCGACTTCGCGCACAAGGTGAAGATGGGGATCCGCAACAACCGCTACGACGCCATGGTCCCGCAGGTCACCGGGCCGCTCAAGCTTGCCGGCCGGGTCCACGCGACCGAGGCGCGGCTGGTGCGCGCGCACACCGACCGCAAGGTGAAGTTCACGCTGCCCGGGCCGATGACGATCGTCGACACCGTCGCCGACCGCTACTACGGAGGCGACACCGCCGGCCGCGTGAAGATGGCGTTCGCGTTCGCCGAGCTGCTCAACCAGGAGGCGCGCGCGCTCGAGGCCGACGGCGTCGACATCGTCCAGTTCGACGAGCCGGCGTTCAACGTCTACATGCAGGACGCCGCCGACTGGGGCGTCGCCGCGCTCGAGCGCGCCGCCGAAGGCCTCGGGTGCAAGACGGCGGTGCACATCTGCTACGGCTACGGCATCAAGGCCAACGTCGACTGGAAGGCGACGCTCGGCGACGAGTGGCGGCAGTACGAGCAGGTCTTTCCCGCGCTCGCCAAGAGCCGCATCGACCAGGTCTCGCTCGAGTGCATCCACTCGCACGTGCCGGCCGAGCTGATGCGCCTGCTCGACGGCAAGGACGTCATGGTCGGCGTCATCGACGTCGCCTCCGACGTCGTCGAGACGCCCGAGGAGATCGCCGACACGATCGGCGGCGCCCTGCGCTACGTTCCCGCCGACCGGCTCTTCCCGTGCACCAACTGCGGCCTCGCGCCGATGCGCCGCGAGGTCGCCGAGGCGAAGCTCGCCGCGCTCGCCCGCGGCGCCGCGCTGGCGCGCGAGCGCCGCGGCCGATGAGCGAAGCGACGCTCGCGGTTCCGGCGACTCCGCTCGCGGCGC
>DASSRF010000450.1:0-3969 GCA_035701945.1 Caldimonas sp.
AAGGGCTCGGTCATGCGAAGGAAAGGGCGCTCGTGCAGTCGTCGAGGCAGTGTCGCCGATACTGCGCGCCGATGTCGCCGGAGGTCTTCGTCAAGCTGCTCGCGATCTTCGCGGTCGTCGCGATCGGCTGGGCCGCGGCGAAAAGCGGCAGGCTCGGCGCCGAGGAAGGCTCGCGCGTCCTCTCGGCGGCGGCGTTCTACGTCTTCGTTCCGGCGCTCCTCTTTCGCACCACGGCGCGGATCGACTTCCAGCGGCTCGACGTCCGCGTCGTCGTCGCGTTCTTCGCTCCGACGCTGGCGCTCGTCGCGGCGGTCTACACGACGCTGCGGATTCGCGCGCGTGCCGGCGCCGGCGCGGCCGAGCCGAGCGTTCGCGCGATCACGTCGTCGTTCGGCAACGCGGTCCAGATCGGCATTCCGCTCGCCGCGGCGCTGTTCGGTGAAGCCGGCCTCGCGCTCCACCTCACCGTCGTCGGGCTGCACTCGCTGACGCTGCTGACCGTGCTCACGGCGCTCGTCGAGCTCGACCTCGCGCGCGCGCATCCGGGCGAAGGCGGCGGCGCGCGGCTGCTGCGCACGCTCGCGACGACGGTGCGCAACACGGTGATCCACCCGGTCGTCCTGCCGGTGCTCGCCGGCCTCGTCTGGAACGTCTCGGGTCTCGGGCTGCCCGGCCTCGCGGACGACATCCTCGCCACGCTCGGGCAGGCGGTCGTGCCGGTGTGCCTGGTGCTGATCGGCGTTTCGCTCGCCCACTACGGCGTCCGCGGCGCGCTCGGCGCGGCGACGCTGCTCGCTGCGACGAAGCTCGCGCTGCACCCGCTCGCGGTGCTTCTCTTCGCGCGCTTCGCGGTCGGGCTCGACGGCGTCGCGCTCGCGATCGTCGTCATGCTCGCGGCGCTTCCGGTCGGCAGCAACGCGCTGATCTTCGCCCAGCGCTACCGGACCCTGCCCGGCGAGACGAGCACCGCGATCGTCCTGTCGACGCTCGCCTTTGTCGTCACGGCGCCGCTCTGGCTGGCAATTTTGCACGTGACCGGTTGAACAGTCGCTGCGGCACGGGGTGCGTTTTGGCGCCGGATGTGCCGATACTGCTGCCTGTTGCAGCGACCGGGCCTGCCGATGTCTGTCGACCGCTGGTGGAATCCTCTGGCGCGCTGGCGAAAGGCCGATGCGCGCGCCACGGTTTCGCCGAGCCTCTCGCCGACGCTGCCGCCGCAGGCGACGCGGCCGGCGCCGATCTCGCCGGTGGCCGCCGCGCCGACCGCGCCGATGCCGCTCGCGCGCGCCGCGACGGCCACGGCCGTCGTCGAGGCGCCGGTCGAGGAGACGGTCCCCGAGGACCCGCCGGCGACGCGCAACTACCGCTTCTTCTGCTGGCTGATCGGCGTCCCGGCGAACGCCGCGGCACGTCCGCCCGCAGGCGCGCTGATCGGCGAGCTGCTCGGTCGGGTCGACGAGATCATCGCCTCGGAGACGCTGCGCGCCGGGCTGCTGCCGCGGGCGCCGCACGTCATCCCGCAGCTGATGAAGACGCTGCGCGACGAGCGCTACTCGTCGACCGACGTCGCCGAGCGCATCTCGCGCGACGTCGTGCTGACCGCCGAGGTCGTGCGCAGCGCGACGAGCGTGCTCGCTCGCGGCGACGAAGACGAGGAGATCGACCTCGCGCGCGCGGTCCAGGTGATCGGCACGCAGGGCCTGCGCCGCGCGATCGCCAACGTCGTCCTGCGTCCGATCTTCGACGCCAAGGGCAGCTCGCTTTCCGCGCGCGCGGCGACGCAGATCTGGAAGGACGCCGACCGCAAGGCGCGGCTCGCCGCGGCGATCGCCGGCCAGTACGACCTCGATCCGTTCGACGGCTATCTCGCCGGGCTGCTCCACAACTCGGGCTGGACCGCGGTGCTGCGCGCGATCGACAACCTCGAGGACCTCGCGATCGGGCCGGTCGAGATCGCGCACCTCGAGGTCGTTCCGCAGGTGATCCGCCGCCGCGACGCGCTCTTCGGCGCGCTCGTCGGCCCCTGGAAGCTCGGCGCGCTGATGGACGAGCTCGCCGCCGAAGTCGGCAGCGTCGGCCTCGACAACGCGCGCTCGCCGCTCGGCTGCGCGCTGCGCGACGCCGATCGTCTCGCCGCGCTGCGCGCGCTCGCGCCCGGCGGCGAGCGCAGCGGCGCGAAGACGGTGCCGCGCTGGTCGCAGCTCGCGAGGCTCGTGCAGGACGCGTACGCCGGCCTCGGCTCCTGAGGCCGTCGCGGCGGCGACTGCCGCGCCTATCATTCCGATCCCGCGGCGCGCGTCGCCGTGCTCCCCTTCTCTGATCGGAACGCACATGTCCATCCGCACCGTCCGGGCCGCCGCAGCGCTCGCGGTCGTCGCGCTCGCCGCCGGCGCCAGCGGCGCCGCCTTCGCCGCCAAGACCCTCGTCTACTGCTCGGAAGGCAGCCCCGAGGGCTTCAACCCGCAGTTCTTCAGCACCGGAACGACCGCCGACGCGTCGTCGGTGCCGATCTACAACCGGCTCGTCGAGTTCCAGATCGGCACGACCAACATCGTCCCCGGCCTGGCCGAGAGCTGGACCGCGGCGCCCGACGGCCTCAGCTACACGTTCAAGCTGCGCCGCGGCGTCAAGTTCCACAGCAACGCGAAGTTCACGCCGACGCGCGACTTCAACGCCGACGACGTCGTCTTCTCGTACAACCGGATGGCCGACCCGAACCATCCGTTCGCGAAGGTGACGCCCGGGCAGACGTACGCGTACTTCGACGACATGGGGATGAAGGACATCGTCGACCACGTCGAGAAGGTCGACGCGATGACGGTGAAGTTCGTGCTGAAGAAGCCCGAGGCGCCGTTCATGGCCGACATGGCGATGGACTTCGCGTCGATCCTCTCGGCCGAGTACGCCGACAAGATGATGGCGGCGAAGACGCCCGACGTCATCGACCGCGAGCCGATCGGCACCGGGCCTTTCCAGTTCGTCTCGTACCAGAAGGACGCGGTGATCCGCTACAAGGCGTTCGACCAGCACTGGGGCGGCCGGCCGAAGATCGACAACCTCGTCTACGCGATCACGACCGACGCTTCGGTGCGCTTCGCGAAGCTGAAGACGGGCGAGTGCCACGCGATGGCGTTCCCGAAGCCGGCCGACGTCGCGCTGATGAAGAACGACCCGAACATCAACCTGGTGCAGCAGCAGGGCCTCAACGTCGGCTACGTCTCGTTCAACGTCGAGAAGAAGCCGTTCGACTCGAAGCTGGTCCGCCAGGCGCTCAACATGGCGGTCAACAAGAAGGCGATCCTCGACAACGTCTTCCAGGGCGCCGGCCAGGTCGCGAAGAACCCGATCCCGCCGACGCTCTGGTCGTACAACGACAAGGTCCAGGACTACCCGTACGACCCGGCCAAGGCGAAGGCACTGCTCGCGCAGGCCGGCTATCCCAACGGCGTCGACGTCGAGCTCTGGTACCTGCCGGTGACGCGCCCATACAACCCGGACGGCAAGCGGATGGCCGAGCTGATCCAGCAGGACTGGGAGAAGGTCGGCGTGCGCACCAAGCTCCTGACGTACGAGTGGGGCGAGTACAGGAAGCGCAGCAAGACCGGCGAGCAGCACGCGATGATGTTCGGCTGGTCGGGGGACAACGGCGACCCCGACAACTTCTTCGTCCCGCTGCTCGGCTGCGCCGCGGTCAAGGGCGGCGGCAACGTCGCGCGCTGGTGCAACCAGGGCTTCGAGGACCTCATCCAGAAGGCCAAGCTCGCGACGCGGCAGGCGGACCGCGCCGGCTTCTACGCCAAGGCGCAGGAGATCGTGCACGACGAAGCGCCGTGGATCCCGATCGCGCACTCGGTGCGCTTCGATCCGATCCGAAAGGAAGTGACGGGCTACAAGATGGACGCCACCGCCCACCACTTCTTCAACAAGGTGGACATGACCGGGCCGTGAGGCGGCGCGGCCGGCGAGCCG
>DASSRF010000451.1:0-6803 GCA_035701945.1 Caldimonas sp.
GGCGTCTCGTCGACGAGCGCCGCCGCCGGAGTGCCGGGACGCGGACTGAAGAGGAAGCTGAAGCTGTAGTCGAAGCCGACGTCGTCGACGAGCGCCATCGTCCGCTCGAAATCGGCGGCGGTCTCGCCTGGGAAGCCGACGATGAAGTCGCTCGAGATCGCGATCGTCGGCCGCACGGCGCGCAGCTTTCGGACCGTGCTCTTGTATTCGAGGGCGGTGTAGCCTCGCTTCATCGCCGCGAGGATGCGGTCGCTGCCGTGCTGCACCGGCAGGTGGAGGTGATCGACGAGCTTGGGCGTCGCCGCGTACGCGTCGATCAAGCGCTGCGTGAACTCCTTCGGATGGCTCGTCGTGTAGCGGATGCGCTCGACGCCGGGGATCTCGGCGACGTGCTCGAGCAGCGTCGCGAAGTCGGCGATCTCGGCGGTGGCGCCCATCGCGCCGCGGTACGCGTTGACGTTCTGGCCGAGCAGCGTCACCTCGCGAACGCCCTGCTCGGCGAGGCCGGCGATCTCGACGAGGACGTCGTCGAGCGGCCGCGAGACCTCCTCGCCGCGCGTATACGGCACGACGCAGTACGAGCAGTACTTCGAGCAGCCTTCCATGATCGAGACGAACGCCGTCGCTCCGTCGACGCGTGCCGGCGGCAGGTGGTCGAATTTCTCGATCTCGGGAAAGCGGATGTCGACCTGCGGCCGGCCTTCGCCCAGCCGCCGCGCCAGCAGCTCGGGCAGGCGATGCAGCGTCTGCGGGCCGAAGACGACGTCGACGTACGGCGCGCGCTCGACGATCGCCTCGCCTTCCTGGCTGGCGACGCAACCGCCGACGCCGATCAGCGCGCCGCGCGCCTTCAGGTGCTTGACGCGGCCGAGGTCGCTGAAGACCTTTTCCTGCGCCTTCTCGCGCACCGAGCAGGTGTTGAAGACGATGAGGTCGGCGTCGTCGACGTCGCCGGTCGGCTCGTAGCCTGCGGCCGCGTGCAGCACGTCGGCGATCCTGTCCGAGTCGTAGACGTTCATCTGGCAGCCGAAGGTCTTGATGTAGACCCGCGGCCTGGCGCGAACGCCGCCGCTCATGGCTTCGACCAGACCTGCCCGACGGGATCGAACCGCCACGCCGCCGCTTCCTCGCGCGTCTTCGGCCACGGCTGCACCGCCGCCTCGTCGGGACGCAGGATCCAGACGTCCTTGACGAGCCCGCTCGTGTCGACGGTGTAGTTGACGAGGTAGGGACCGCCCGTCACCGCGGTCGGCACGACGAGCATGTTGTTGGCGTCGCGGATGCGCGCGCCGGGTGCGAGGCGGGCAGGGTCGCCGTTCAGTCTCGCCTCGGGCGCGGTGCCGATGACGAGCGATCCGCGCAGCGCGTTCTGCGGGAAAGCGCGCTGCGTCTGCGCTTGCGCGGCGACGGCGATGCACGCGGTGGCCAGGAGGGCGGTGGCGGTGCGGATCATGCGAGTCGTGAGGAGCCGCGAAGCGCTGCGAGGGAGGCGGCTGCTGCGACGGCGATCTGGTGGCGCTTCAGGGACTCGAACCCCGGACCTGCGGATTATGATTCCGTCGCTCTAACCGACTGAGCTAAAGCGCCTGAGCCCTCCAGTATAGCGAGGCGACCCGGCACGATCGGTGTCGCGGCATCGACCTTGCCTTCGCTGCGGGCGCTTCACTTGCTGCACCGGCAGCGCCGAATTCCATGTTCAGCTTCTTCAAGAAAAAGCCGCCCGCCGGCGCGCCCGCACCGACTTCCGAAGCTCCTGCACCGGTGAACTCCGGCGCCGGCGCACCCGCCGACGCCGGCATGGTCGCGGGCGAGCGCGGCGCGTTCGGCTGGTTGAATGCCGACGTCGGCGAGCTGCTGTTCGGCAAGAAGCCGGCCGACGTCGTCGAGCCGCAGCCTTCGCCGGCTTCGCCGAGTGCAGCGCCTGCGTCGAGCGCAGCCGAGAGCGAGAGCGCCGGCGAGCGCGCCGGCTGGCTCGCCAAGCTGAAGAGCGGCCTGCAGCGCACCGGATCGACGATCGCGAGCGCGTTCGTCGCCGCCGAGATCAACGAGGAGCTGTACGAGGACCTCGAAGTCGCGCTCCTGCAGTCCGACGCCGGCGCCGACGCGACGATCTACCTGCTCGACCAACTGCAGGCGCGCGTCACCCGCAGCCACGTCCGCGACGCGGCCGCGGCGCGGCGGCTGCTCGCGACGATCGTCGAGGAGCTGCTGCAGCCGCTCGAGTGCCCGCTCGTCATCGGCGAGCACACGCCGACCGTCATCATGGTCGTCGGCGTCAACGGCGCCGGCAAGACGACGAGCATCGGCAAGCTCGCGCGCCACCTGCTCGACTCGAATCAGGACGTCCTGCTCGCGGCGGCCGACAACTTCCGCGCTGCGGCGCGCGAGCAGCTCCTCGCGTGGGCCGAGCGCGCCGGCAGCGCGGATGCGAAGAGCGCTCGCCCGAGCGGACGGATCGAGATCGTCAGCCAGCAGGGCGGCGATCCCGCCGGAGTGACGTACGACGCCGTCGTCGCCGGCAAGGCGCGCAGCTCGGACGTCGTCCTCGTCGACACCGCCGGCCGGCTGGCGACGCAGATCCACCTGATGGAAGAGCTGAAGAAGATCAAGCGCGTCATCGCCAAGGCCGAGCCCGGCGCGCCGCACGAGGTGCTGCTCGTGATCGACGGCAACACCGGGCAGAACGCGCTCGCGCAGGTGCAGGCGTTCGACGAGGCGCTCGACCTCACCGGGCTCGTCATCACCAAGCTCGACGGCACCGCCAGGGGCGGCGTGCTCGCCGCGATCGCGCTCTGGTCGCGCTCGCGCGCGCGGCCGTTGCCGGTCTACTTCGTGGGGGTCGGCGAGAAGCTCGCCGACCTGGAGACGTTTCGCGCCCGCGAATTCGCCGCCGCGCTGGTCGGCTGAAGTCGACGAGCTAGCGCTTCTCGGGCGGCGGCAGCTCGGCGGTGATGCTGTCGAGGTCGTCGAACCACGACGTGTTGCTCGGTTCGCGCACCTCGATCACTTCGCTCTTCGACCAGTCGCGGTCGGTGTCGGCGAACGGGTCGACCGCCGGGCCGCCTTCGACGTAGGCGTGCTGGAACGCCGGGTCGTCGAGCGTCGGCTCGTTCATCGCGGCGTCGCCGAACGCGGCCTCGCTGAACTCGGCGGCGCCGACGACCGCCGCCGATGCGGCGACCGCGGGCATCGCGGGCGCGGCCTTCTTGGCCATGAACGCCGGCACGGCGGGAACGCTCGGCAGCAGCTTCTCGCGTGCCGCCTCGATCGAAGGCAGCTTCTCCTCGTTCCAGACGTGGAGCGGAATCTTCGCCGCCTTGAGCGCGCGCGCGACGCGGTCGAGGCGGACGCGCACCTTGTCGTCGAGCTGGTCGATCGGCGGCCGCACCTCGACGACGGCGACGACCTGCGACGTGACGTCGCAGATCACGAAGTCGACGCACTGGTTGCCGAGCCGGCGCATCCACTCGGCATACGAGTTGCGCTTGGGAACGCTCAGGAAGCGCGCGAGCGGCACCTGGGCGAGGATCAGGTAGCCGGGCAACGCGAGCTTGAGCGTGCTGAACGCGAGCCGTTCCGAGGAGCGCAGGATCCGCGTCGGCTCGGGCGGCCAGCCGGCGAGCGTGTCGAGCCGCTCGCCCGGAGTCTCGTGGCGGATCGGCGGGCCCTTGCTGCGCGCCAGCCACCAGATGAGCGGCACCGCGCAGACGAGCGCGAGGATCGAGATGTGGATGAGATTGTCCGGATACAACTTCTACCCCGAGGCAAATACTCGTCGTGCGTCAGCGCACCCCGCCCATCCCCTTCAGTCCGCCCATCCGTTTCATCATCTTCATCATTCCGCCGCCCTTCATCTTCTTCATCACGTCGCGCATCTGCTCGAACTGGTTGAGCAGACGGTTGACGTCCTGCACCTGCACGCCGGCGCCGCTCGCGATCCGCCGCTTGCGGGTGGCTTTCAGCAGCTCGGGCTTGCGGCGCTCGAGCGGCGTCATCGAGCAGATGATGCCTTCCATGCGGCGAACGTCGCGCTCGGCGCGGTCCAGCTCGGCAGGTCCCAGCTGGCCGGCGCGCCCGGACAGTTGGGAGGGTAGCTTGTCCAGCAGCCCGCCGAGACCGCCCATCTTCTTCATCTGTGAAATCTGCGACAGGAAGTCATTGAGGTCGAAGCTGCCGGTCGCCTTGACCTTCTCGGCGAGCTTCTGCGCGGCGGCGACGTCGACGTTCTTCTCGACTTCCTGGACGAGGCCGACGATGTCGCCCATGCCGAGGATCCGCCCGGCATGGCGCTTGGCGTCGAACACCTCGAGGCCGTCGAGCTTCTCGCTCGTGCCGGCGAACTTGATCGGCGCGCCGGTGATCGTCTTCACCGACAGCGCCGCGCCGCCGCGCGAGTCGCCGTCCATCTTGGTGAGGACGATGCCGGTGAGCGGCAGCGCTTCCTTGAACGCCCTGGCGGTGTTGACGGCGTCCTGACCCTGCATCGCGTCGACGACGAAGAGCGTCTCGACCGGCTTCAGCGCGGCGTGCAGCTCGCGGATCTCGGCCATCAGCTTCTCGTCGACCGCGAGCCGGCCGGCGGTGTCGACGATCAGGACGTCGAAGTAGCGGCTCTTCGCGTGCTCGAGCGCGGCGCGCGCGATCGCGACCGGCGCGTCGCTCGCGCTCGACGGGAACCATTCGGCGCCGGCCTGGCGCGTCACCGTCTTCAGCTGCTCGATCGCCGCCGGCCGGTAGACGTCGGCAGAGACGGTGAGGACCTTCTTCTTGCGCTTCTCGAGCAGGTGCTTGGCGAGCTTGGCGGTCGTCGTCGTCTTGCCCGAGCCTTGCAGGCCCGCCATCAGGATCACCGCAGGCGGTTGCGTCGCCAAGTCGAGCTCGGCGACGCCTTCGCCTTCGCCCATCGTCGCCGCCAGCTCGCGATCGACGATGCCGACGAACGCCTGCCCGGGCGACAGCGACGAGCGCACCTCGGCGCCGAGCGCGCGGTCCTTGACGCGGGCGATGAAGTCGCGCACCACCGGCAGCGCGACGTCGGCCTCGAGGAGCGCCATGCGCACCTCGCGGAGCATGTCCTGGACGTTCTCGTCGGTGATGCGCGCCGAGCCGCGCATCGTCTTGACGAGCCGGCTCAGGCGGTCGGTGAGTGCAGAAGCCACGAAGTCGGGCGAGGGACCGTCAGTACACTTCGGCCGATGATTCTATCGTCGGGCTCCGACCCAAGCGCCGTCGCGCCGCTGGCGACCGCGCTCGCGGTGCCGAGCATCCTCGCGTTCGCGTGCTACGTCGCCGCCGCGATCCCGGGCGAGCGCTTCTCTTCCGCGCTGCGCACGGCATTGCTCGTCGGCTGGATCATGCACGGCATCGCGCTCGTGATCGATGTCACGGGGATCGGCACCGACCGGCCCGGCGCGCGCTTCGGCTTCGCGCCGGCGCTTTCGGTGACGCTGTGGTTCGTGCTCGCGGTCTACGAGCTCGAGAGCCGGTTCGTTCCGCTCGCCGGCGCGCGCCGCGCGCTCGCGACGCTCGGCGCGATCGTCGTCGTCGTCGCGTGGCTGTTTCCCGGCCAGGTCCATCCGCTCGCCGCGTCGGTGTGGGCACCGCTGCACTGGCTGCTCGGCGTCGTCTCGTACGGCCTGTTCGGCGTCGCCGTGCTGCACGCGCTGCTGCTCAACCGCGCCGAGCGGCAGCTGCGTCGCGCGCCCAAGCTCCGCCGCGATCCCGCGTCGCACGGCGTCCCGCTGCTGCGGCTCGAGCGGCTGACGTTCCGCTTCGTCGCCGCCGGGTTCGTCGTCCTCTCGGCGGCGATCGTGCTCGGCATCTGGTTCAGTGATCACTGGCGCTGGGACCACAAGGCGGTCTTCTCGGTGCTCGGCTGGCTCGTCTTCGCCGGGCTCCTCGCCGGGCGGAGCGCGTTCGGCTGGCGCGGCCCGCGCGCGACCCGCGTCGTCTATGCCGGCGCCGCGCTGCTGCTGCTCGCCTACGTCGGCTCGCGCTTCGTCCTCGAAGTCGTGCTCCACCGGCCGCCGTCGAGCTGACCGTGAAGATCGTCCTTTTCGTCATCGCCGTCGTCGTGCTGCTCTGGCTGCTGCGCGGCACGACGACGCGCCGTCGCCAGCATCGCGACGCTGCGCAACCGCAGCCGCAGCCGATGATCGCGTGCGCGTATTGCGGCGTCCATCTGCCGCGCGACGAGGCACTGCCTGGCCGTGGCGGCGTCTTCTGCGGCGACGCGCATCGCACCGCCTTCGAGCAGGCGCAGGCGAGGAAATGAGCGAGGGCCCATCGCGCAGCGGTGCTCCGTCGCGCGGCCAGCGGCGGCGCACGATCGTCGAGGAATCCTGGTTCGGCGCGTTCGGCGCGACCGGCGACGCGCCGTCGCTGATGGACGATTCGCGCTTCGCCGTCTCGTGGACGAACGCCGACGACGAAAAGCTGCGTGAGCGCGACCGCCCGCAACGCTCGGCGCATGCGGTCGCAGAGACGACGTTCGCGCGCATCTACGGCGCCTTCATCGCCGCGCGCGCGGCGATCGGGGTGGCGCTGGTCGTCTCGCTGGCGCTGTCCGGCGTCTTCGGCCTCAGGCCGAGCGCGGCGGTCGTCGCCGTCAGCATCGCCTATGCGACGCTCGCGATCAGCATGTGGCTGCTGCCGCGCTTTCGCGGCGGCGCCGCGCCGCAGGCGTTCGCGCGACCGACGAGCCCGCAGTGGCTGGCGACGATCGGCGCCGACCTCGCGCTCTTCACGACGCTGCATGTCGTCTCGCCGGGTTCCACGTTCAACTACGTCGCGTTGCTGGTCTT
>DASSRF010000452.1:0-2637 GCA_035701945.1 Caldimonas sp.
TCGCCACCGGTCTCGCGATCGCGCGCGAGGTCGGCAACCGCCGCACCGAAGGCGCGGTGCTCGAAGCGCTCGGCGCGGTCGAGCACGAGCACGGCAGCGCGGAGCTGGCGCTCGCGCGCTACGAGGAGGCGCTCGCGCTGCACCGCAGCGTCGGCAACCGCCGCGCGCAGGGCACCGTCCTTGTCCGCCTCGCCGAGCTGCACCTGCTCGCCGGCCGGCTCGACGAGGCGCGCGCGGCATGCGCGCAGGGCGAGGCGCAGATGCGCGCGATCGACGACAGGCTGGATCTGGTCGAGCTGCTCTGCGTGCGGGTCCGGCTCGAGCTCGCGTGCGGCGATCGCGCCGCCGCGCAGGCGTCGCTCGACGACGCGACGCGCGGCGCCGAAGCGTTGCGGCTCGATCCGCAGTCTCGGCTCTGGAGCGATCTCGCCGCGCTGCGCGCCGCGCTCGCCCGGAGCGACGCTACTGCTCGATGAGGTCGGCGCCGGGAGGCACCGTGAAGCGGAACGTCTCGGCCGGGATCGCCACGTTGGGAGCGAACTCGCTGAAGCGCAGCAGCGAGCGCTGGCCGAAGCTGTCGACGATCTCGAGCGCGGCGAGCGTCGTGCCCTGGAAGCCGACGCGGACCGACTGGAACGCGCCGTCCTTCGCCTTCGGCTTGGCCTCGGCCCAGTCGAGGCCGTCCTTCGCCGGCAGGGGCGAGAGGTCGAAGTCGCGCTCGAGGCCGCCGCCGGCGAGCAGCGCCGCCGGCGTCGCGCCGAGCGCCTGGCCGAGCCTGCGGCTGCTCACCTGGTTGAGGTCGGCGTCGTAGATCCAGACCTTCTCGCCGTCGCCGACGATCGTCTGCGCGAACGGCTTCATGTACTCGAAGCGGAAGCGGTTCGGACGCGAGAACTCGAAGCTGCCGCTCGACGTCTTCTTCTTCGCGCCGTCGGGCGACGTCACGCTCTGCGTGAACTGCGCGCGCCCGCTCTTCACGTCGCGCACGAACGAACGCAGCGTCTCGACGGCGTCGGCGTGCGCGGCGCTCGCGAACGCGAGCGCGGCGGCGGCGATCGCCAGGACGCGCTTCATTCGGCGCGTGCCGGGACGAGGAGGTCGCGGTTGCCGTTGCTGGCCATGGCACTTACGAGCCCGGATTTCTCCATTTGTTCCAGCAGCCGGGCGGCGCGGTTGTAGCCGATCCGCAGATGGCGCTGGACGAGCGAGATCGACGCGCGCCGGTGCTGCAGGACGACCTGGACCGCCTGGTCGTAGAGCGCGTCGCTCTCGCCGCCGCCGGCGCCGACGTCGCCGAAAGCGTCGCCGCCGTCGCCGTCGAGCGTGCCGCCCTCGAGGATGCCGTCGATGTAGTTCGGCTCGCCCTGCGCCTTCAGGTAGGCGACGACGCGGTGCACCTCGTCGTCGCTGACGAACGCGCCGTGGACGCGGATCGGCATGCCGCTGCCCGAAGGCAGGTAGAGCATGTCGCCCATGCCGAGCAGCGCCTCGGCGCCCATCTGGTCGAGGATCGTGCGCGAGTCGATCTTGCTCGACACCTGGAACGACAGCCGGGTCGGGATGTTCGCCTTGATGAGGCCGGTGATGACGTCGACGCTCGGCCGCTGCGTCGCTAGGATGAGGTGGATCCCCGACGCGCGCGCCTTCTGCGCGAGCCGCGCGATCAGCTCCTCGATCTTCTTGCCGATCACCATCATGAGGTCGGCGAGCTCGTCGATGACGATGACGATGAACGGCAGCCGCTCGAGCGGCTCGGGGCTCTCGGGAGTGAGGCTGAACGGGTTGGCGATCTGCTCGCCCTTCTCCGCCGCCTCGGCGAGCTTCTTGTTGTAGCTCGACACGTTGCGGACGCCGAGCCGGCTCATCAGCTTGTAGCGCCGCTCCATCTCGCCGACGCCCCAGTTGAGCGCGTGCGCCGCCTGCTTCATGTCGGTGACGACCGGGCAGAGCAGGTGCGGGATGCCCTCGTAGACGCTCATCTCGAGCATCTTGGGGTCGATCAGCAGCAGGCGGACGTCGCGCGCCTCGGCCTTGTAGAGGAGCGACAGGATCATCGCGTTGATGCCGACCGACTTGCCCGCTCCGGTCGTGCCGGCGACCAGGCAATGCGGCATCTTCTGCAGGTCGGCGACGACGGGGACGCCGACGATGTCCTTGCCGAGGCCGAGCGTGAGCTGCGATCCCGAGTCGGCGTAGGCCTGCGAGCCGAGCACCTCCGACAGGCGGATCGTCTGCCGCTTGGCGTTGGGCAGCTCGAGCGCCATCGTCGTCTTGCCGGGGATCGTCTCGACGACGCGGATCGAGACGAGGCCGAGCGAGCGGGCGAGGTCCTTGGCGAGGCTCACGACCTGCGCGCCCTTGACGCCGACCGCGGGCTCGATCTCGTAGCGCGTGATCACCGGTCCGGGCGACGCGGCGACGACGCGGACCTCGACGCCGAAGTCCTTGAGGCGCTTCTCGATCAGGCGCGACGTCATCTCGAGCGACTCGGCGCTGATGCCCTCGACGCGCTGCGGCGCCGAGTCGAGCAGGTCGACCTGCGGCAGCTTGGTGTCGACGAGCTCGCTGAACAGCGGCTTCTGCCGCTCCTTGACGACGCGCGTGCTCTTCGGCACCTCGACGAGCGTCGGCTCGATG
>DASSRF010000453.1:0-12342 GCA_035701945.1 Caldimonas sp.
CGACGACGCGCGAGCGACGCTCTTCGTCGGCGCCGGCAAGGTCGACGCCGCGCTCGCGCGTGCGCTCGCCGCCGACGGCATCGCGCTGGCACCGTACGACGCCGTCGCCGCCGCGCTCGCCGCGCTTCCCGAGCGCGCACGCCTTCTCGTCGATCCGAAGCGCACGACGCTCGGCCTCGTCGAACAAAGCCGCGCCGAGCGGATCGAGGCGATCAACCCGAGCACGCTCGCCAAGAGCAGGAAGAGTGCCGCCGAAGCGGAAAACGTGCGCCGCGCGATGGTCGAGGACGGCATCGCGATGGCCGAGTTCTACGCCTGGTTCGAGGCGGCGCTCGCCGAGCGCGCGCGCAAGGCACCGATCACCGAGCTGACGATCGACGAGAAGCTCGCCGAGGTCCGAGCCAGGCGGCCGGGCTACGTCGGCCCGAGCTTCGCGACGATCGCGGCGTTCAAGGCGAACGGTGCGATGCCGCACTACCGCGCGACTCCCGAGTCGCACGCCACGATCGAAGGCGACGGCCTGCTGCTCGTCGACTCGGGAGCGCAGTACCGCGGCGGTACCACCGACATCACGCGGATGTGGCCGATCGGCACGCTCGGCGCTGCCGAGCGCCGCGACGTCACGCTCGTCCTGCGCGGCACGATCGCGCTCAGCCGGACGCGCTTTCCGCGCGGCACGCCCGGGCCGATGCTCGACGCGATCGCGCGTGCGCCGCTGTGGCAGCACGGCCTCGACTTCGGCCACGGCACCGGCCACGGCGTCGGCTACTTCCTCAACGTCCACGAAGGGCCGCAGACGATCTCGCGCGTCGTCCCCGAGCCGGCGATGGCGATGGAGCCGGGCATGATCACGAGCATCGAGCCCGGCGTGTACCGGCCGGGCAAGTGGGGAGTCCGGGTCGAGAACCTCGTCCTCGCAGTGCCGGCGAACGGCATCGGCGAAGACGATGCGTTCGGCGAGTTCCTCGAGTTCGAGACGCTGTCGCTCTGTCCGATCGACACCCGCTGCCTCGACGTCGCGCTGCTGCGCGCCGACGAGATCGCCTGGCTCAACGCCTACCACGCGACCGTCGCCGAGCGCCTCGCGCCAGGGCTCTCGGGCGCGGCCCTCGACTGGCTGCGCCGGCGCACCGCACCGATCTGAAGCGGCGCCGCGGCGCGCCCCGACCGCCCGTCCGCGTCGCCAGCCAAGCGTGCATTTTCAACGCCGCCAACGCGGCGGCGGCGGCGCTCGCCGATCCAGCCGATAGGCTCGTCGCCGCGCCGGAGAGGAACCGTCCCCGACGCTCTCAAGGTGCCGCGCGCGGTACCGAAATGGAAGGGCGTCAGGTGCTCCCGCGGGGGGATCACTGCGCCAACCCGCGGCAGGAGCCCCTAGCTCTTCATGAACGTCTCGGAAAGCCACGGGCTCGTGCCCTCGGTCGTCGGCTTCGCGATCAGCGCCGCGTTGCTCTGGATCGGCTCCGAGGTCTTCGCCGCGGCGCGCGCGCGCGCGGGAAGCGCGATGCGCAGGCTCCAGGCGTGTGCGCTCGTTCTCGCCGGCTGCGGCGTCTGGTGGCCGGGCCACTTCGCCGGCGTCCCCGACGAGGCCGGCTTCACCCTGCTCGGCCTGTCGGTCGGCGCCGTGCTGGCGTGGACGCTCGCCCTCGTCGCCTTCCTCACCGCGGTCGCGGCGACCCGGCGGACGCTGCCGGCCTTCGCCGCGCTCGCAGTCGCGACGCTCCTGCTCGCCTACGGCCACTCGGTGTTCGCGACGCCGGCGCTGTTTCGCGCCGTCGCCGCGCTCGGGCCGTGGGGTCCGCCGCTCTCGGTCTTCGTCCTCGCGACGACGCTGGTCGGCCTCGGCCTCGAGTTCAGGCCGAGCAAGAAGCTCGTCGTCATGCGGATCGGCGCTGCCGCGGCCTCCGGCTGGCTGCTCGCGCTGGCGGCGTCGGCCGGCGCGGAGGGCAGCGCCGCGGCCCCCGCGTGGGGCGAAGCGCTCCTCGTCGCTGCGCTCGTCGGCGTCGGCCTGACGATGCTCGAAGCGCTGCGCGGCGGCACGCAGCCCGAGGACGAGCCGGTCCGCCGTGTCGTCCAGGCGGCGCCGACCGTCGACAGCCTGACGCAGCTGCCGACCCGCGTCTACTTCGAGGACCGCCTCGCCGCCGCGGCGACCAAGGCCGACGCCAACTCGAGCCGGCTCGCGCTCCTCTTCATCGACCTCGACGGCTTCAAGCCTGTCAACGACACCTACGGCCATTCGATCGGCGACCTCGTCCTCGAGCAGGTCGGCCAGCGGCTGAAGGCGATGTCGCGCGGCAAGGACGTCGTCGCCCGCGTCGGCGGCGACGAGTTCCTCCTCCTGCTCACCAACGTGCAATCGCAGGAGGCGGTCGCGCACGTCGCCGACCGGCTGATCCAGGGCCTGTCGGCGCCGTACGCCGCCGAGGGGCGCGAGGTGATGATCTCGTGCTCGGTCGGCATCGCGACGTATCCCGACGGCTGCAGCCACGCCAAGCTGATCGCGCGCGCCGACGCCGCGATGTACGCATCGAAGCGCTCGGGCGGCTCGACGCACTGCTTCTACTCGAGCGCGATGGACGCCGACGCCGAGGCGCAGTTCGAGCTGCTGCGCGACCTGAGAAAAGCGGTCGGCCTCAAGCAGTTCGAGCTCCTCTACCAGCCCAAGATCGACTCGAAGAGCGGCAAGGTGACCGCGGTCGAGGCGCTGCTGCGCTGGAAGCATCCGACGCGGGGGACGCTGCTGCCGAGCACGTTCATCCCGATCGCCGAGCGCTTCGGCCTGATCGGCCAGATCGGCAACTGGGTGATCGAGGACGCCTGCCGCGCCAGCCGGCAGTGGCGCGAGAAGGGCGTGCGGATGCGCGTCGCGATCAACCTGTCGGCGCACCAGATGCGCCAGGACGACATCGTCGACCGCATCACCGGCGCGCTGCACGCGCACAAGATCCATCCGTCGCTGCTGACGTGCGAGATCACCGAGTCGGCGGCGATGGAGGACACGAAGACGACGCAGACGACGTTCCGCCGGCTCGGCGAGCTCGGCGTCCACATGTCGATCGACGACTTCGGCACCGGCTACTCGAGCCTGAGCTACCTGCGCCGGCTGCCCGCCGAGGAGCTGAAGATCGACCGCACCTTCATCCAGGACCTCGAGCACAGCGCCGACGCGCGCGCCGTCGTCGATGCGGTCATCAAGCTCGCGCACGCGCTCGGCCTGAAGGTGGTCGCCGAGGGGGTCGAGAACCAGCGCCAGCAGCAGGTGCTGGTGAAGATGGGCTGCGACGAGCTGCAGGGGTTCCTGTTCGCCAAGCCGATGTCGGCGCGCGCGCTCCTCCTCTGGGCGGTGAACGACCGCTCCGAAGGCTCGGTCTTCAAGCCCTCGCTCTTCGACGAGACGCGCCAGCAGGAAGCGCCGACGGCCGTCCGCCGCGCCTGAGGCGCGGTTTCGGCGCCGCTCGTCGCGCCGGGAGCCCGTCCGGGGCGCCGTTCGTCGCCGGCCGGGCGCGGTTCGTCGCCCTTTCGGCGGTCGTTCGTCGGCGCAGCACGCGACTCGTCCGGCGCAAACCGCGCTTCGTCGCAAGGCGCTGGGCAGGCGAAGACCGGCTCCCTAGATTCACGCCCAACGCACCACCCGGTGCGGCCCGAAGAAGGAGCCGATCATGACCACCGAGAACATCTTCTCCGCCGTCCTCACGTTGAGCCTCCTGGCCGGCGGCGCGGTCGCGTTCGGCTCGGATGCGGCGCGCACTCCCCAGGCTCCGGCGACGGTCGCGACCGCGACGCTGCCGCCGGTGACGGTCGTCGGCCAGCGGGTCGCAGCCGCCGAAGCGACGCTGCCGACGGTGACGGTGATCGGTCACCGCGCCGCCGCGGCGACGGTCGCGAAGGCGACGCTGCCGACCGTGACCGTCGTCGGCCGCCGGGTCGCGCCGACCGCCGTCGCGATCGAGACCGAAAGCGTCGAGCAACGCGTGCAGTGAGCGGTCGGCCGTCCCCCGGCGGCCCTCCCCCTCTCACCGCAACGGCCGCCTCCGGGCGGCCGTTGTCGTTTGCGCGGCCGTGTCGAAGCGTTACGCGCCGGCGCGCTGCAGCCGCGCGGCGAGGGCCTGCTCGAGGGTATCGGCGCTGTCGGTCAGGTGCGCCCGCGTCTCTTCGCTCAAGCCGTGGCGCTGGCTCGCGGCGCGGATCTTCTCGAGCAGCGCACGGGCCTGCACGCGCACGAGGCTGCGCGTGTCGGCGCGCGCCGCCGCGCCCGGGCGCAGCAGCAGCGCCGAGATGCGGTTGATGTGGTCGCGCTGGATGTCGCGGCGCAGCGGCGCGATGTCGCTCTTGGTGTCGAGCTCGCTCCAGACCGCCTGCGTGAGGCGACCGTAGAGCTCGGACATCCGCAGCGCGCGCGCGCTGCCGCTCGGCGCCTTCTCGCTGCTCTCGAGGAGGCGCGTCGCCACGGTGTCGCTCATCAGCTGCGCGAGGAGCGCCCGCTGCAGCCCGAGCACCTGCTCCGACGGCGAGTAGTCGGTCTGCGCCGAGCCGTTGCCGCCGCGCAGCGCCTCCCAGCGCTCGCTGAAGTCGGTGCCGAGCTTGCGCTGCAGCGACGGCGAGACGCGGAAGCTGTCGGCGGCGAGCAGGCTGCCGGTGATGAGGTCGAGCGCCTCGCGCTGCTCCGCCGCCGCGACCGGCTGCAGCGGATCGCGGCCGGTGCCCGGTGCATCGCGCAGCGTGCGGACGCCGCCGATCTGGCGCGACAGCACGTTGGCGGCGCGAGCGACGTCGCGCAGCGCGTAGCTGACCGAGCGCTTCAGCACGTTGTAGTCCTGGTCGGGACGCAGCGTCCGCGTCTCCTGGCGCTTCAGCAGCTCCTGCGCGATCGCGATCCGCTTCTTCGCGAACGCGATGACGTCGCTGCCGAGGTCGAACTGCAGCGTCTCGGGGTCGACGCCGATGAAGTTGTCCTCGTCGGTGCCGTACGCGAGCAGCGGCTCGGCGCTGCGCGAGGCGATCTTCTCGAGCGCGGCGCGCTCCTCGGCCGCGGTCAGGCCCGACGGCAGCGGCTTGTACGCGTACTCGATCGCCCAGTAGTCGTACGGCCCGAGCGTGTCGTTGAACGGCGTGCCGTAGTGATCGCGCGGCTGGTCGGCGGCGTTGAGGTTGATCGGCGCGTACTCCATCACCGAGCCGGAGATGCCGTTCGCCTTCGTGAACGCCGGGTCGGCGAGCTGCTGCTGGGTGTAGACGCGCGAGGCGCGGAAGTTGTGGCGCAGCCCGAGCGTGTGGCCGACCTCGTGCATCGTCACGTCCTTCAGGTACGCGTTGACGAACGCCTCGGCCTCGGGGCTGCCGGGCTCGAGGTCGCCGCGCGCCTCGAGGACGTCGGTCGCGTACGCCATCTGCTCGGCGGCGGCGTCGCCGTAGACGCACAGCCGCCCGGCGAGCAGGCGCGCCAGCTCCTGCGGCGACGGGTTGACCGGCCCGAACGCGTCGTCCATGCCTCCCGACAGGATCTGCGAGCGCTGCGTGCGGATGCTGCGCGACGACAGGCTCTCGATGCCGATGTCGGCGTCGAGGATCTCGCCGCTGCGCGGGTCGGTGTGGCTCGGGCCGACGGCGCCGAACGTCGGCGAAGCGTTCGTCATCCAGCGGATCGACGCGCGGCCGAAGTCGAGCGTGTCGAAGTCGGCGTTGTCGGGCTGCACCTCGACGCGGATCGCGTCCTTGAAGCCGATCTTCTCGAACGCCTTGTTCCACTCGAGGACGCCGGCGGCGATCGAAGCGCGGTACTTGACCGGGATCGTGCGGTCGAGCCAGTAGACGATCGGCTTGACCGGCTCGGAGAGTGCCGCGCCCGGGTCCTTCTTCTCGAGCCGCCAGCGGTTGACGAAGCGGTGCCGGGGCGTCCTCTGCAGGTGGTTGCTGAAGTCGTAGCGGCCGCTCTCGAAGTAGCCGACGCGCGCGTCGGCGCGGCGGCCGTGCATCGGCTCGGCGGGCAGCCGCGCGAGCGAATAGTGGATCGTCAGGAAGAGGCTGCGCGGGTCGGGCAGCGAGCGCGGCGCCGACGGCGCCGCCATGCCCGGCGGCATGCCGGGCTGCGGCACCGAGATCGACGCCGTCGCGTAGTGGCCGAGCACCTCGAGGACGAGCGCGTCGGGAGTCGAGCGCGCCTGCGTGATCGCCGAGTTGCGCGCGTCGAACGCGTAGCCCTGCCGATACGTGCGCTGCAGCTGCATGCCGAACGCGAGCAGGTCGGCGAGGAAGAGCGAGTTCGCCTCGACGAGCACCGACTTGCGCTCTGGCTCCGGCAGGCTCAGCACCGGCGCGCTCGCGAGCAGGCTCGGCGAATAGCCCGCCTCGATCGCTGCCGCCTCCGGAGTCCCCGGGGTCGCGACGTAGCCGGTATTGAGCCAGATCAGCTGGACCTGGTTGTGGATGCGGCGGAACTCGACGATGCCGTCGTCTTCCATCAGGCCGCCGTAGAAGTTGCGCTCGCCGATGCCGGTCTTCAGCTTCGGCGAGAGGAAGAACGGCTTGTTGAAGTCGCCGGGCTTGAGCTCGAGCCAGACCTTGTCGTCCTTCTGCCAGAACGCGAGCACGCCATCGGTGCGCTTGGCGTCCTTGACGACGTCGGCGAACGGCCTGAGGCCTCCCGCGGCGGCGACGACGGGCGGTGCGCCCGGCGGCCGCAGCCCCGACGCCGCACCCACCGGCCCCGTCACGCCGCTCGGCGCCGATGCGCCGGCCGACGCCGACGGCACGCCGTTGATGAAGGTCTGGAAGGTCGTGCAGCCGGTCAGCGCGGCGCCGGCCGCGACGACGATGCCGAGCGCGCCGGTGGGGGTGAAGCGGGCCATGGAGAGAACCTCGGCGGGCGGGATGGAGCGCCTTCGATGGTACGGCGCCGGTTTGGTTCGCGAAACGGGCGAAATTCGCGGCCGGCGCCGTCAGCGCGTCGCAATGCCTGCTAATGCATCGGTCGGAAGCGCAGCCGGTGCGGCCGGGCGCCCTCCTCGCCGAGGCGCTTCTTCTTGTCGGCCTCGTACTCCTGGTAGTTGCCGGCGTAGAAGAACCACTTCGAGTCGCCTTCGGCGGCGAGGATGTGGGTGCAGATGCGGTCGAGGAACCAGCGGTCGTGGCTGATGACGAGCACCGACCCGGCGAACTCGAGCAGCGCGTCCTCGAGCGCGCGCAGCGTCTCGACGTCGAGGTCGTTCGACGGCTCGTCGAGCAGCAGCACGTTGCCGCCGACGGCGAGCGTCTTGGCGAGGTGGAGCCGCCCGCGCTCGCCGCCCGAGAGGTTGCCGACGAGCTTTTGCTGGTCGTTGCCCTTGAAGTTGAAGCGGCCGAGGTAGGCGCGGCTCGGCATCGTGAACTTGCCGACGACGAGGTTGTCGAGGCCGCCCGACACGTCCTCCCAGACCGTCTTGTCGTTCGCGAGGTCCTCGCGGCTCTGGTCGACGAACGCCATCTTCACCGTCGGCCCGACCTTGACGGTGCCGCTGTCGGGCTGCTCCTTGCCCGAGAGCATGCGAAACAGCGTCGACTTGCCGGCGCCGTTCGGGCCGATGATGCCGACGATCGCTCCCGCGGGCACCTTGAAGCTGAGCTCGTCGATCAGCAGCCGGTCGCCGAAGCTCTTCGAGACGTTCTCGAACTCGATCACCTCGTGGCCGAGGCGATCCGCGACCGGGATGAAGATCTCGTTGGTCTCGTTGCGCTTCTGGTACTCGACGTCGGAGAGCTCCTCGAAGCGCGCGATCCGCGCCTTGCTCTTCGCCTGGCGGCCCTTCGGGTTCTGGCGCACCCACTCGAGCTCCTTCTTCATCGCCTTGGTGCGCGCGTCCTCGGCCTTCTGCTCCTGCTCGAGGCGCTGCTCCTTCTGGTCGAGCCACGTCGAGTAGTTGCCCTTCCACGGGATTCCCATGCCGCGGTCGAGCTCGAGGATCCACTCGGCGGCGTTGTCGAGGAAGTAGCGGTCGTGGGTGACGGCGACGACGGTGCCGGGGAAGCGAAGCAGGTACTGCTCGAGCCACTCGACCGACTCGGCGTCGAGGTGGTTGGTCGGCTCGTCGAGGAGCAGCATGTCGGGCTTGGAGAGCAGCATGCGGCAGAGCGCGACGCGTCGCTTCTCGCCACCCGAGAGGGTGCCGATCACGGCCTCCCACGGCGCGAGCCGCAGCGCGTCGGCGGCGATCTCGAGCTGCAGGTCGGTGTTCTCGCTGCCCGCTGCGGCGATCTGCGCCTCGAGCTCGGCCTGCTCGGCGGCGAGCGCGTCGAAATCGGCGTCGGGCTCGCCGTACGCCGCGTAGATCTCGTCGAGGCGCTTCTTCGCCGCGAGCGCGCCGCCGATGCCCTCCTCGACCGCCTGACGGACCGTCTGCGCCGGGTCGAGCGCCGGCTCCTGCGGCAGGAAGCCGATCCTCAGCCCCGGCATCGGCACCGCCTCGCCTTCGATGTCGTGGTCGAGCCCGGCCATGATCTTGAGCAGCGTCGACTTGCCCGAGCCGTTGAGGCCGAGCACGCCGATCTTCGCTCCGGGAAAGAACGACAGCGAGATGTTCTTGAGGATCTGCCGCTTGGGCGGGACGATCTTGCCCACGCGGTTCATCGTGAAGACGTACTGAGCCATGGCGATGCCGGGCGCGAGCGCCCGGAAGACTGGAGGTTTTCGGAGGTGCGCCGCGCGAGGCTCGCGCGGGCCGATCCGCTATTGTCGCCTGTCGCCGCGCGCGGCCGGCGGCTCAGGCCGGAAAGCCCGCGCGCGCGAGGCTTTCGCGGTGGTGCTCGCGGTGCGCCGCGTCCTTGTAGTGCAGCGACGCCAGCACCTCGGTCACGGTCAGCTGAGGCGCGGCCGCGAGCGTCGCCCGCCGCTGCTCTTCGGCGGCAGCGGCGTCGCCGAGCTGCGCGTGGCAACCGGCGCCGAGCGCGCGCTGCAGCGCGTCGGGTGCAGCGATGCACTTGAGCGCGTCGATCGCGTCGCGGTAGCGCCGCGCCGCGAAGCAGGCGCGCGCGAGGTGGCTCCAGAAGCGCTCGGGGTGGTAGGGATTGAGCCGCATCGCCTTGCGGATCCACTCGATTCCCTCTTCGGGCTGGCCGAGCCAGGTCAGGATCTCGCCCTGCTGGACGACGACGAGGTCGTCGTTCGGATTGAGCCCGAGCGCACGCCGCTGGTGGTAGACCGCCTCGTCGAAGTTCTCCTGGATGACGTTGATCGCCGCGAGGATGCGGTGGACGTCGGAGTCGTTGTCGTCGAGAGCGAGCGCGGTCCTCAGCGACGCCATGATTCGCGCCTGCGTCTCCAGCCGGCTCTCGCACCAGTTGTAGACCCAGGTCTGCCCGAGCACGCACGCCTTCCACGCGTGCGCGTGCGCGTAGTTGGGGTCGAGCTCGATCGCGCGGTCGAGCAGCTGCTGCGCCTTCGCGTTGTCCTCGCGGTTGCTGCGGTGGTGCAGGACCTTGCCGGTGAGGACGCACTCGTACGCGGCCATGTTGTCGGTCGTCTTGCGCGACGCCCGGTCGCGCGCCGCCGCCTCGACGCGGCCGGGCAGGACGGCGACGATCGCCATCGTCACCTCGTCCTGGATCGCGAAGATGTCCTCGAGGTCGCGGTCGTAGCGCTCGGCCCAGACGTGGCGGTCGGTCTCGGCGTCGATCAGCTGCACCGTGATGCGCACCCGCCGCGCGGCCTTGCGCACGCTGCCCTCGACGACGTACTGGACGCCGAGCTCGCGCGCGAACTGCTGGACGTTGACCGGCTTGCCCTTGTACTTGAACGACGAGTTGCGCGAGATGACGAACAGCTCGCGGAAGCGCGACAGCTCGGTGATGATGTCCTCGGTGATGCCGTCGGCGAAGAAGTCCTGCTCGGGATCGCCGCTCATGTTGTCGAACGGCAGCACCGCGATCGAAGGCTTGTCGACGCGCTCGCGCGGTGCGGCGGGCGGGCGCGCCGGCGCGGCGCTCGCGGCGGGCTCGCCGCTGCCCTGCGCGGCCGCCAGCGCGCCGGCGCGGACGCGGTAGGCGCGCACCGGCTCGGCGATGTTCTTGACGTGCTGCTCGCCGAGATCGTCGAAGCTCGCCGCGACGCGCCGCTTGACGACGCCGAGGACCGACTCCGAGACGGCGACGCCGCCGGGATCGGCGAGGCCTTCGAGGCGCGCGGCGATGTTGACGCCGTCGCCGTACACGGTGCCGTCGTCCTTCTCCATCACGTCGCCGAGGTGGATGCCGATGCGAAAGTGCATCCGGCAGTTCTCCGGCATGCGCGCCGCTGCTTCGCCGAGCGTGCGCTGCACGGCGAGCGCGCAGTCGACGGCGCCGGCG
This sequence comes from Caldimonas sp., assembly GCA_035701945.1. Taxonomy (GTDB): domain Bacteria; phylum Pseudomonadota; class Gammaproteobacteria; order Burkholderiales; family Burkholderiaceae_C; genus Schlegelella_A. Next base: position 10,318 of record DASSRF010000453.1, read on the forward strand.
GCGCTGTCGAAGACCGCGAGCACGGAGTCGCCGGCCATGTCGACGACGCGGCCGCGGTGGGCGGCGACCGCGCTGCGAAAGACCGTGCGCGCGCTGTCGAGCGACGCGACGGTGCCGCACTCGTCCGAGCCCATCAGGCGCGAATACCCGGCGACGTCGGCGACGAGGATCGTCGCCAGGCGCTGACGCAGCGATGTGTTTCCGGACGCCATGGCAAGGTCCTCTGCCGAGCCGACCGAGGGTTCGAATGTGCGGATTCTCTCTCGCCGGCGCCGCTCGCGCGCGCCGTGCGCTGCCCGCGATGTCGAGGAATGCCGGCGTTCGATTACAATCACGGTTCGCGTCGCCAGCGTTCCCAGTCGACCTCGACGCGTCTCCGATCCCCGGTTCCGCCTGCACCGACTGGCCTCGCCCAACGCGAGCCGCAGGCCGACGAACTTCACACCTCCAATGTCCTTCGATTCCCTCGGCCTTGCCGAGCCGCTGCTGCGTGCCGTGCACGAGGCCGGCTACACCACTCCGACGCCGATCCAGGCGCAGGCGATCCCCGCCGTCCTCTCGGGCGGCGACGTCATGGGCGGTGCCCAGACCGGCACCGGCAAGACCGCCGGCTTCGTCCTGCCGCTGCTGCACCGGCTGATGCAGCGCCCGGCAACGCGCGACCGCCGCGGGCGGCTGCCGATCCGCTGCCTGATCCTGACGCCGACGCGCGAGCTCGCGGCGCAGGTCGAGGAGAGCGTTCGCACCTACGGCAAGCACTCGAAGCTGACGAGCATGGTCGTCTTCGGCGGCGTCGGCATGCAGCCGCAGATCGACCGCCTCGCGCGCGGCGTCGACATCCTCGTCGCGACTCCGGGGCGCCTGCTCGACCACCACGGGCAGGGCACGCTCGACCTCTCGCACGTCGAGATCTTCGTCCTCGACGAGGCCGACCGCATGCTCGACATGGGCTTCATCCACGACATCAAGAAGGTGCTCGCGGTGCTGCCCGCGAAGAAGCAGAGCCTGCTCTTCTCGGCGACGTTCAGCGACGACATCAAGGCGCTCGCCGATCGCCTGCTCGCGAGGCCGCAGCTGATCGAGGTCGCGCGCCGAAACCAGACCGCCGACCTCGTCGCGCAGAAGGTGCACCCGGTCGGCCGCGAGATGAAGAAGGACCTCCTGACGCACCTCATCAAGAGCAACGACTGGCACCAGGTGCTCGTCTTCACGCGGATGAAGCACGGCGCGAACCGGCTCGCCGAGCACCTCGTCAAGCAGGGCATCACCGCGATGGCGATCCACGGCAACAAGAGCCAGTCGGCGCGGACCAAGGCGCTCGCCGACTTCAAGCAGGGCGACCTGCAGGTGCTCGTCGCGACCGACATCGCGGCGCGCGGGATCGACATCGACCAGCTGCCGCACGTCGTCAACTTCGAGATCCCCAATGTTCCCGAGGACTACGTCCACCGGATCGGCCGCACCGGCCGCGCCGGCTCGCCGGGGGAGGCGATCTCGCTCGTTTCGGTCGACGAGAACGTGTTCCTGCGCGACATCGAGCGGCTGATCGGGCGCGAGATCCCGAGGGAAATCGTTCCCGGCTTCGCACCGCCGGCGCACGAGCGGCCCGAGCCGATCGTCCTCGGCCGCATGGTGATCGGCGAAGGCGCCGCACGCGGCGGCAGCAAGCCGCGGCGCGATTCGCGCGGCGGCGAGCAGCGCAACGCTGCGCGTGGCGGCGCGGCGCCGAACGCGCGCCATGCTGGCACCGCGCGCGGCGGCCACGCCGATCGCGCAGGCAACGAAGGCGCGCCGCAGCGCGACGCTCGTGCACGCGGCGACGCTGCGCCGCAGCGCGACGCTCGCGCACACAGCGACGCTCGCGCACACAGCGACGCCGCGCCGCGCCGCACCAGCGAACGCAGCCACGCGACCGCGCGTCTGCTCGGCCCCAAGCGCTAGCATCGGCCGATGGCCGCGTCCGCAGCCGACTCGCCGACCGTCGTCCTCGCCGGCGCGTCCGGGCTGATCGGCCGCGCGATCCTC
>DASSRF010000454.1:0-2013 GCA_035701945.1 Caldimonas sp.
CCGGCGTTGGCGCCGATGATCGCGAGGCCGTTGAACTTGGTCTGCGCCGCGATGCGGGTGATTTCGGCGGACAGCTGCTGGTACTCGGTGTCGAGGTTGGCGCGGTCGCTGGTGCCGTTCGAGCCGTTCTGCGCCTGCACGGCGAGCTCGCGCATGCGCTGCAGCGCGTCGGTCACCGTCGAGAGCGCGCCTTCCGCGGTCTGCGCGAGCGAGATGCCGTCGTTGGCGTTGCGGATCGCGACGTTGATGCCGCGGATCTGCGCGTCCATGCGGTTCGCGATCGCCAGGCCGGCGGCGTCGTCCTTCGCCGAGTTGACGCGCAGGCCCGACGACAGTCGCTGCATCGACGTCGCCAGCGACATCTGCGAGGTGCCGAGGTTGCGCTGCGCGTTCAGCGACAGCAGGTTGGTGTTGATCGACAGTGCCATGAAAACTCCAAGGTTGGTTTCAGCCCGGCCGAGCCGGCGTTTACATGCGGTTGCACGAAACCTCTCGTGCCTCCGTTGCATGCCGCCGTTCTGAGCGTTCGCTCTTTGCGCCGGCACCGCCCGCATCAACCGGCCGCGCCGTGCAGCGATGACAGCCGCCCGACTCGCCCGCTTGACCGGACCACGAACCCGAGACTCCAGGTACGTTGGCGTGGTTATCGAGCGAGGTCCCGTGAACTTGAGGGGAAACCCGGCGCGGCGTGAAAACCGCCCGATCGCCGAGCGCAACCGCTCGCTCGAAAAGAAGCAGCCGCGGCGCGTTGATCGAAGCATCGCCGCGCGCGTCGTGATGGTTTCATCGGCACGCCCGGTGCGCGCCCGGCTTTGCTTCCATCGGCAACAACATGCATCGAATCGCTCTCGTGATGATCGTTCGTGACGAAGAGCGCAGTCTCGCGCGCTGCCTCCAGAGCGCCTTGCCGTGGGTCGACGAGGCGGTCGTCCTCGACACCGGCTCGGTCGACGCGACCGCGGCGATCGCGCGACGCTGCGGCGCGCGCGTCGCTTCGTGGTCGTGGTGCGACGACTTCTCCGCCGCCCGCAACGCCGCGCTCGCGCTGACCGACGCTTCGTGGCGCCTCGTTCTCGACGCCGACGAGTGGATCGTCTCCGGCGCCGAGTCGCTCGCCGCGCTGCGCAGCGCGGCACCCGGGTTCGTCGGCCAGATCCGCGTCGAAAGCTGGTTCGACGAAGCGGGCGGGGGCGTCGGCTCGGCACCGAGCTGGATCTCGCGGGTGCTGCCGCGCGGCGTCGGCTACGCGGGGCGCATCCACGAGCAGCCGCAATCGGCGCTGCCGCGCAGGCGGCTGCAGCTCGTCGTCGAGCACGACGGCTATCGCGATGCCCGCAAGGGCGCCAAGGCGGGCCGCAACGAAGCGCTGCTCGCGCTCGCGCTCGCCGAACGTCCCGACGACGGCTACCTGCGCTACCAGCTCGGCAAGGATCTCGAGGTGCGGTCGCGGTTCGACGCCGCCGCGGCCCAATACGAGCTGGCGCTGGCGGCGACGTCGGCCGCCGACTCCTGGCGCCACGACCTCGTCCTGCGCAGTCTCTACACCGCCAAGAAGCTCGGCCGCTTCGACACGGCGATCGTGTTCGCCGAGGCCGAGATGGCGAACTGGGCCGAATCGCCCGACTTCTACTTCACGCTCGGCGACCTCCTTCTCGACACCGCGCTGGCGCGGCCCGAGCGCGCGGCCGAGCTGGTGCCGATGATCGAAGCGAGCTGGCTGCGCGCCCTCGAGATCGGCGAGCGACCGCAGCTGCAGGACACGGTGCACGGCAGGGGCAGCTTTCTCGCCGCCCACAACCTGGCGGCGCTGCACGCCAGCTTCGGCAACGAGGCGAGCGCCGCGGAGTGGCGCGAGCGCGCCGTCGCGATGCGCAGCGCCGACAGCGCGCGGCGGACGAACTGGACCGGGCACGGCGCGCATTTCGGCGCTTCGTCGCTGCCGCCGTCTCCTACCCTGTCGCGCTGACCTCGACTTCGAGCCGACGCCGTCCAGGCGAGCGGCCGCGCCACGAA
>DASSRF010000455.1:0-6778 GCA_035701945.1 Caldimonas sp.
GGCGCGTTCACGTACGACAAGCGGCCGAAGGTGCCGCTGCTCGCCGGCCGGCTCGGCGGCTCGCGGCTCGTCCTCGCCGACCTCGGGCCCGCCGTCGGGACGCCGCCGCCGGGCAGCGGCGCCGCCAAGGCCGCGGCCGCCAACGACGGCCGCGTCATCCCCGACAAGCGCTTCGACCTGCCGTCGCTGCACGCGATGACCGCCAACGTCGTCGTCGACATCGGCACCTTCGATCCCGGCACCGACATCCTCGAGCCGCTCCATCCTGCGCGCGCGCACCTGCTGCTCGCCGACGGCGTGCTGACGATCGCCGACTTCGTCGGCGTCACCGCGCAGGGTCGCATGGAAGGCTACCTCCAGCTCGACGCGCGCCGCGACCACAGCGCGCTCTGGACCGCCGACCTGCGGCTGCTCGGCGTCGACCTCGCGCAATGGCTGCGCCTGAAGCGCTCCGGCAACGCGCCGCCCTACCTGAGCGGCAAGCTCGATGCGCTCGTCAAGGTCAAGGGCAGCGGGCGCTCGACCGCCGAGATCCTCGGCACGCTCGCGGGCGACCTGCGCATGCACCTGCGCGGCGCCGCGGTCTCGCACGTCGCGGTCGAGGCGGGCGGGATCGACGTCGCGCAGGCGCTCGGCGTGATGGTCAAGGGCGACGACGCGCTGCCGATCCTGTGCAACGTCGCCGACCTCGACATCGAGCACGGCGTCGCGACGCCGAAGGTGTTCGTCCTCAACACGCGCGACTCGACGATCTGGATCGACGGCACGGTGTCGCTGCGCGACGAGACGCTCGACCTGCGCGCCGTCGTGTCGCCGAAGGACTTCAGCCCGATGTCGCTGCGCACGCCGATCCACGTCAAGGGCACGTTCGCGCAGCCGAAGGTCTCGCTCGAGCTCGGCAAGCTCGCCGGCAAGGCCGGCGCGGCGGGGCTGCTCGCGCTGCTCCATCCGCTCGCCGCGCTGATCCCGTTCATCGACCCGGGGGCGCAGAAGGACGCCAAGGAGAGCGACGCCGAGTGCGCCAACCTCGCGCGCACGCTCGGCGCCATTCCGCGGCCGGTGCGCACGCCGAAGTCGGCGCCGGTGCCGCCGGCATCGGCGAGCGCCGCTGCGGCGCACCGCGCGCCCGGTGCGCGCGCGACGACGGCGGCGTCGGCGCCCGCGCGCTGATTGCCGCGGCTCAGGCCTTGCGGCGCTTGCTGACGAGCGGGCCTTCGCCCTTCGAGTGCGACTTGCCCTTCTGCTCGGCCTGCTCGAGCTCGGCGGCCTCGCGCGCGTCGTCGGGCGCGGCGTCGTGCGCTGCGGGCTCGACGCGCCCGGATTGCGCGAAGTCGCGGCTCGCCTTGTCGTAGCGGCGTGCGGCTTCGTAGTCGCCTTCGCCCTGGACCTTGTCGTCGGCGGGTGTCTTGCTCATGGGTGTCTCCTTGCTGTGGAATCGCGGCGCCTCACGCGGCTGCCGCCGCGACCGGCTCGACGACTTCCTCGGTGACGACGTCGAAGCGGACGAGCGAGTTGGCACCGAAGCACATCGTGATCGGCACGTCGCCCGCGTCGCGGCCGCGCGCCATCACGATGCGGCCGATGCGGCGCTCGTTGTGGCGAGCGTCGAAGGTGAACCAGCGGTCGCCGAGGAAGACCTCGAACCACGCGCTGAAGTCCATCGGGTAGGGGGCAGCCGGCACCCCGATGTCGCCGAGGTAGCCGGTCGTGTAGCGCGCCGGGATGTTCATGCAGCGGCACAGCGTCACCGCGAGGTGCGTGAAATCGCGGCAGACGCCGACGCGTTCGCGGAACGCGTCGAGCGCGGTGCGCGTCGGTCGCGCGCGCTGATAGTCGAACGTCAGGTGCTGGTGAACGAAATCGCAGATCGCGGCGACGCGCTGCCAGCCGGGCGCGACGGCGCCGAACCGCTGCCACGCGAACGGCAGCAGCTCGCTGTCGACCTCGCAGTAGCGGCTCGGCAGCAGGAACTGCAGCGTCGACAGCGGCAGCTCGGTCGGGTCGCGCTGGCGCGCGTCGGGGTCGACCTCGTCGAGCTCGCCCGAGTCGCGGATCAGCGCTTCGTTCGTGATGCGCACGGTCGGCATTCCGAGCGGAACGTTGACGCGGCCGCAGTGGTTGCCGAAGCTGTCGATGTACTCCTCGGGCGCGAGGCCGCCGCTGACGACGACCGATTCGGGCGCGACGAGGTCGTCGCGGCGCGAAGGGTGGACGCGCAGCAGGTAGATGAGCGCCATCGGCGTCGCCACGGACAGCTCGATGTCGTACCCGATCCTGATCAACATTCGCCAAAGCTCCCGGTCGCCCTTCGATGACGGCGCATCGTTGCACGATGCCTTGCGCCGGTCTGTAGGAATGGAGCGCTTCGCGCACCGCCCGATCGAGGACTGTAGGCAGCGTCCGACGACCCCAAGCGCGATCGCCCGGCTGACCGCGCGACGCGCGCGCCTTACCCTCGTCGCCATGGAACCCACGGCAACGTCGAGCTTCGCGGAACGGCTGCGTCGCTTCGCCCGCTGGTTCTTCACCTTCTCTCCCGAAGCCGCCGCCGACCCGGCACCGAAGCCGCGGCAGCAACCCGTCCGCGCAAGGCGCCAGGACGCGCCGCAGCTGCGCGCGCACGCGCAGCACGCCGGCCGCGTGGGAGTGAGCGAGCGGAAGCGACCATGAGCGAACGACGCGTGCTGCCTGTGCAGAAGAGCCTGATCGCAACGTGCGCGTTCGTCGCCTTGATCCTGTTCGCGAGCTTCTACATGGTCGTGAGCGACGCGGTGCAGCATCCGCGCCGCCGGATGGCGAGCGTCGAGCCTGCGACGCAGCAGGCGACCCCGGCAGCGGCGCCGCGCAACGCCGGCCGCGGCAGCGCGTTGCTCGCGCGCGTCGGCAACTGACGCTCGCGACCGGCGGCGCGCGCTCGCCGTCGCGCCCGCCGTGATAATCGCCGCCGGGCCGAGGGCCCCGGCGCCGCGCGTCGTGCGGCCGCGATGATGTGAGCGAATGCGGGTCGAAGGCTCCCTGATCGTCTGCGAGGAATGCGGCCTCGCGCACCGCTGGCACCCGCCCGGCCCCGGGGTCGTCGCGCGCTGCACGCGCTGCGACGCCGTGCTCGATCGTTCGCACCGGCTCTCGATCGACGGCATCCTCGCGCTCACCGTCGCCGCCGCCGCGATCTACCTGGTCGCCGTCAATTCCCCGCTCCTGACGCTGACGCTGCGCGGCCCCGCGGAGCAGGCGAGCATGATCGACGCCATCCGCTACGCCTGGACCGACGGCAGGCCGATCATCGCCGTCGTCGCCGGCATCACCGCGCTCGTCGCCCCGGCGGCATTCGTCGCGCTGCGGCTCTACGTGCTGTTCCCGTTGTCGATCGGGCTGAAGGCGCCCGGCTTCAAGTGGTGCGTGCGCATGCTGCACCAGGCCGAGCGCTGGAGCATGGTCGAGGTGTTCACGGTCGGCGTCCTGCTGTCGCTCGTGCGCCTTGCCGGCCTCGCGCACGCGACGCCGGGGCCGGGGCTGTTCGCGCTCGGCGCGCTGACGGTGCTGTTCGCGTCGATCCAGTCGGCCGGGCTGAAGCGCCTGTGGTGGCAGGTGCAATGACCGCGGCGCGCGAACCGCCGCTGCTGCTCGGCTGCGAGAGCTGCGGGCTCGTCTCGCCTGCGGTCGCCCTCGACGACCCCGAGCTCGTCCAGGAGTGCCCGCGCTGCGGCCACGTCCTCCTGCCGACCAAGCCGCATTCGCTGCAGCGCACGTGGGCGCTCGTCGTCGCCGCCGCCGTGCTCTACATCCCTGCCAACGCGCTGCCGGTGATGGTGACGACGCAGGCGCTGCAACGCGACGAGCACACGCTGCTCGGCGGCATCCACGAGCTCTGGCTCGACGGCTCATGGGGGCTCTCGATCATCGTCTTCATCGCGAGCATCGCCGTCCCGGTGCTGAAGATCGCGGTGCTCGGCCTGCTCGCGTGGACGGTGCGCCACAAGCCGCACTGGCGCCGCCTCGAGCGCGCCCGCCTGTACCGGCTCGTCGAGACGGTCGGCCACTGGTCGATGCTCGACGTCTACGTCGTCGTCCTTCTCGCGGCGACGGTGCGCTTCGGCGCCCTCGCGAGCGCGAGCCCGGGCCCGGGGCTGATCTCGTTCGCGGCGGTCGTCGTGCTGACGATGCTCGCCACCTGGTCGTTCGATCCGCGCATGATCTGGCGCGACGCTGCCGATGGCCGAGCCGTCTGACCCGCCGCCGGTGCCGGAGGCACTGCCCGAGCCGCGCATCGTCCGCGCGCGGCGCTGGAACGTCTCGCTCGTCTGGCTCGTGCCGGCGGTCGCGATCGCGATCGCGGCCTCGATGCTCGTTCGCAGCGTCTTCCTCACCGGGCCGCGGATCGAGATCGAGTTCAAGTCGGCCGACGGCGTCGAGGCCGGCAAGACCGAGGTCCGCTACAAGGAGGTCGTGATCGGCAAGGTCGTCGGCGTCGCCCTGCGCGACGACCGGGAGCGCGTCGTCGTCGTCGTCCAGCTCGACCAGAGCGCGGCGCGCTTCGCCGTCGAGGACACGACCTTCTGGGTCGTCAAGCCGCGCATCGGCACCGGCGGCGTGAGCGGCCTCGGCACGCTGTTCTCGGGCGCCTACATCGGCACCGACGCCGGCGTCTCGACCCGGTCGCGCAGCGAGTTCGTCGGCCTCGAGGCGCCGCCGCTCGTCCTGCGCGGCGAGCCGGGAGCGATCTTCGTGCTGCGCGCGAGCGACCTCGGCTCGCTCGACGTCGGCTCCCCGGTCTTCTACCGGCGCACGCAGGTCGGTCGGCTCGTCGGCTACACGCTCGACGCCGACCGCGACGAGCTGACGGTCAAGATCTTCATCGAGGCACCGTATCCGAAGCTGGTGACGCAGAACAGCCGCTTCTGGAACGCGAGCGGCATCGACCTGTCGCTGAACGCGAGCGGCCTCACCGTCAACACGCAGGCGCTGGTGTCGATCCTCGCCGGCGGGATCGCCTTCGAGTCGCCCTCGGGCGGTGTGCGCGCAGCGCCGGCACCGGAAAACACCGTCTTCACGCTCTTCAACGACCGCCGCACCGCGCTCGCTCCTCCCGACGGCATCGCCGTCCCGGTGCGGATGTCGTTCGACCAGTCGGTTCGCGGGCTCGTTCCCGGCGCCGCCATCGACCTGCTCGGCGTCGAGATCGGGCGCGTCCGCACCGTCACGCTCGACTACGACGCGAAGACGAGGCGCTTCCCGGTCGAGGTCGTCGGCGAGATCTATCCGCTGCGGCTCGGACCGGTGCGCGGCGCGCTGCTGCGCGACGTCCACAACGCCGGCGACGCTGTCGTGCTCGAGAAGCTCGTGGCCGACGGCCTGCGAGCGCAGCTGCGCACCGGCAATCTCCTGACCGGGCAGCTCTACGTCGCGCTCGACTTCCTTCCCGGCCGCTCGCGCACCGCGACGTTGAGCGACGACGGCGCCGTGCGCATGCCGACGGTCGGGGGGACGCTGAGCGAGCTGCAGCCGCAGATCGCCGAGATCGTGTCGAAGGTGAGCAAGATCCCGTTCGACGAGATCGGCCGCGACTTGAGGACGACGCTCGCGAGCGCGAGCAAGGCCATCGACCAGCTCTCGCCCGAGGCGCAGAAGGCGCTCGCCGAGGTCCAGCGCACGCTGCAGCGCACGCAGGCGACGCTCGAAAGTCTCGAGCGCAACGTCGCCGATCCGGGCGCGCCGGTGCAGCGCAACCTCGAAGAGACGCTGCTCGAGCTGCAGCGCACGTCGCGGGCGCTCCGCCTGCTCTCCGACTATCTGCAACAGCATCCCGAGGCGCTGCTGCGCGGCAAGCCCGCCGACGCGCCGCTGCCGCAACGCTGACCGGGGCCTTCGCATGCGAGCACGTCCGCGCTTCCGATCCCGTCCGCGCCGCATCGCGCACGCCGCGCTCGGCTTCGCGCTGCTCGCGCTCGCCGCGTGCAGCACGCCGCCGGTGACGCACTTCTACAGCCTCATGCCCGGCGAGGTCGCGCCTCGCGTCGCGGCGTCGCGGCCGGCGGCGGGCGCGGTCATCCTGCTCGAGCCGGTGCGGATGCCGGTCCAGGTCGACCAGCCGCAGTGGGTCGTTCGCCTGCCCGACGACAGCGTCGCGGTGCTCGAGCAGGAGCGCTGGACGACAGCGCTGCGCGACGAGTTCCAGGCGGCGCTGCTCGAGGAGCTGATCGTCGGCCACGGCATGATCGACGCGCGCACGCAGCCCGCGCCCGGGACGCCGCCGTGGCGGATCGCGGTCGACGTGCGGCGCTTCGACTCGCTGCCGGGTCGCGAGGCGCGCATCGAGGGCTCGTGGACGATCCAGGCGAGCGGCGGCCGCGGCGCAGCGTCGCGCTGCGAGTGGCTGCTGCGCGAGCCGGCGCCCGGCCCGCTCGCCGCGCTCGCGCCCGCGCACCGTCGGGCGATCGCGCGCCTTGCCGACGCCATCGCCGCCGCGCTCGCGCGCGCGTCGCGCGGCGAGCCCGCGGCGTGTCCGCCGGCGGACGAGCGTCGCTGACACGCCGGCAGCTCTTCTATCGCCCGATTGCGTCCGGCGGCGCTCGTGAGAACCGAGCGCGTCGCGAGGGCGGCGGCCTGCCGCGGCGCAGCTGCGCCGCCCTCGGCAAAGCCGAGGGTGCGCTGCGCTGCTCGTTCCGCGAGGGCGGCTGCGATGCCGCTCGCTCCGGCCCTGAACGGGCCTGCGCATGGGGGCTTCTCGCCGGTCCGCTGCGCGGACTTCCCCTCGCTGCGCTCCGCTGCTCGCCGGCGC
>DASSRF010000456.1:0-3605 GCA_035701945.1 Caldimonas sp.
CGCCGGCTATCTCGGCGGCAGCCACTACGCGCAGCGCTGGGGGCTCTCGGCCGGTGTCACCGCGCTCGTCCTCGCGCTGCAGCCGCTGCTCACGGCCGTCGTCGTCTCGCGCTGGCTGCACGAGCGCCTGACGGCGACGCAGCGCGTCGGCGTCGGCGTCGGCCTCGCCGGCGTCGCGCTCGTCGTCGGCGAGCGCGCGCTCGCCGGCACCGCGAGCGCCGCGAGCCTCGGCGCGATCGTCGTCTCGCTGCTGTGCGTCACCGCCGGGACGCTCTACCAGCGCGAGTTCTGCGCAGCGACCGACCTGCGCGCCGCCGTCTGCATCCACTTCGCCGCGACCGCGGCCGTCATGCTCCCGCTCGGCGTCGTCGTCGAGCGCTTCGACGTCCACTGGAACGGCGTCGTCGCGGCGGCGCTCGTCTACCACGTCGTGCTCGCGTCGATCGGCGCGTACTCGATCCTGCACCTGCTGTTGCGCCACGGCCAGGCGACCGGCGTCACGAGCCTGCTCTACCTGACGCCGCCGGTCGCCGCGCTCGTCGAGTGGGCGTTCTTCCGCGTCGCGCCGACCGCGACGATGTGGCTCGGCATGGCGGTCGCGTGCGTCGGCGTGGCGATGACGAGCGTCGTCGGCGCGCGCTTCGCGCGCGGCACGCTGATCGAGGAGCGCTCGTAGGGAGCGAAGCGGCGGGGTCAGCGCCCGCCGTCGTTCGCGCGGACGACGGTCACGCTGCAGTCGGCCTCGGCGGCGACGCGCGCCGAGACGCTGCCGAGGTGGCGGCGCAGCCGTCCGCTGCTGCGCGCGCCGAGCACGACGTGGTCGACCTGGTTGCGGCGCGCGTACTCGACGACCGCGCTCGCCGGGTCGGGCGCCTCGAGGACGTGGTACGTGATCCGCGACGCGGCGTCGCCGGCGCGCGCGCCGCCGCCGAACGCGTGCAGCAGCGGCCGCGCCCAGTGGCGCAGCTCGACGAGCAGCTTGACGTGCCGGCTGGTGCCGTCGGTCTCGAGCAGATCGTCCATGCCGATGCGGTTGATGCGCATCACCGTCACGCACGCGAGGCGCGCGCCGGGCTCGCTCTTCAAGAGGCGAAGCGCCGCCTCGCGCACCGACTCGAGGAGCGCCGGCTCGGCACCGGCGACGTCGATCGCGGCAAGGACGATCGGGCTGCGCGCCGACGCGCCCGCGACGCCGCCCGGCAGCGCGTCGCGCTCGGCGAGCGACGCCAGCCAGCGCTTCATCGTCCGCACCGTGCTGCCCGAGCCGGTTCGCGTCGCGCGCGAGGTGAGCGCGACCTGGTCGGGATGGAGCAGGTCGAACGCGAGCTGGCTCGCGGTCTGGTAGCGCCGTTCCGGACGCACCTCGAGGCAGCGCAGCACGACCTCCTGCAGCCACGGCGGGCAGTCGGGGCGAAGCGTGCGCGGCGCGACCGGATCGCGATAGAGCCTGCGGCGCAGCCCCAGCACGCTCGACGGCATCCCGAACGGCCGCGCCCCGGTCGCCAGGTGGTAGAGCATCACGCCGGTCGAGAAGAGGTCGCTGCGCGGATCGTTGCGGACGAAGCGCACCTGCTCGGGCGACATGTACGGCGACGTTCCCATCGGCAGGTCGAACTCCTCCTCGAGGAGGTCGGGCAGGAGGTCGTGGTGCGAGAGCCCGAAGTCGATCAGCACCGCGTCGCCTTCGCCGCCGTCTTCGCGCCGTCGAAAGACGATGTTGCTCGGCTTGACGTCGAGATGGACGACGTGCTGGCGGTGCAGGTCGTGCAGCGCGGTCGCGACCTTGGCGCCGATGCGTGCGACCTCGTCGGCCGCGAGCGGCGCGGCGTCGAACCGCTCGCGCAGCGACGCGCCGTCGATCCGCTCCATGACGATGTAGGGAACGCGCGTGTAGTCGCCCTTGGCGATGAAGCGCGGCACGTGCGGCCCGGCGAGCGTCGGCATGATCATCTGCTCGACCTCGAAGCCGACGATCGCCGCCGGATCCTCGCCGCCGCGCACGCGCGGCACCTTCATCAGGAGCGGCGGGTCGTCGTCGACCGCAACGACGCGGCTGACGTGCCAGAGCGTCGCCATCCCGCCGCGGTGCGCGACCGCGTCGAGGCGAAAGCCGTCGACGACGTCGCCGACCTCGAGCGAGGCCGGCGCGACGACGGCCGCGTCAGCGTCCACCCCCGAGCCGCTGCGCGAGCGCGGCGGGCAGCTTCGCGGCGCGCACCTTGGCCGCGGCGGCCTCGTGGTCGTAGGGGACGCGAAAGAACGTCAGCACGTGCTCGGTCGTGTCGAACGTCGCGTAGCACGCCGCCGGATCGCCGTCGCGCGGCTGCCCGGCCGAGCCGGGGATCGCGAGCCAGCGCCGGTGCGCCGAGAGCGGGATCGCGACGCCGGGCACCGGAGCGAAGTCTCCGGCCTTTCCGGTGCTGCTCAGGTGGTAGAGCATCGGCACGTGGACGTGGCCGCAGAAGGTGAAGCGGCGGTCGGTCGCGAGGAGGCTGCGCATCGCCTCGCTGCGGCCGACCAGGTATGCCCATTCGCCCGGCGCGAACGCGTTGGCGTGGACGAAGAGCGCGTCGCCGACGGTCTCGGCGAGCGGCAGCTTGGCGAGGAACGCGAGCTGGTCGCGGTCGAGCCGGCTGCGCGTCCATTCGACGACCGCGCGCGCGTCGGCGACCATGCTCGGCTGCGGCCCCTGGACGACCGCGGCGTCGTGGTTGCCGACGACCGCGACCGCGCCCGCGGCGACGTGCTCGCGAACGCGGTCGACGACCCACGCGGGGTCGGCTCCGTAGCCGACGTAGTCGCCGAGGAAGACGTGGCGCTCGGCGCCCTGCGCAGCGGCGTGGGCGAGGACCGCGCCGACTGCCTCGCGGTTGGCGTGCAGGTCGGCGACGAGCGCGAGCTTCACGGCGATGGGGCGACGGTCGTCGCGCTCAGCCGATGCGGCCGAGGACCAGGTACTCCATCAGCGCCTTCTGCACGTGCAGGCGGTTCTCGGCCTCGTCCCAGACGACCGACTGCGGGCCGTCGATCACCTCGGCCTCGACCTCCTCGCCGCGGTGAGCCGGCAGACAGTGCATGAAGACCGCGTCGGGATTGGCGACGGCCATCATCTCGCGGTCGACGCACCAGTCGGCGAACGCCTCGCTGCGCTCGGCGCTCTCGGACTCGTAGCCCATGCTCGTCCAGACGTCGGTGGTGACGACGTCGGCGTTGCGGCACGCGTCGAGCGGATCGCGAAAGACGCGAAAGCAGCCGGCGCGCTGCACGCCCGCCGCCGCGGCGTCGACCTCGTAGCCTCCCGGCGTGCTCAGGTGCAGCGTGAAGCCGAGGATGTCGGCCGCCTGCAGCCACGTCGCCGCCATGTTGTTGCCGTCGCCGACCCACGCGACGGTCCGCCCCTCGATCGAGCCGAAGCGCTCGATGCACGTGAAGACGTCGGCGAGGATCTGGCACGGGTGGTACTCGTTCGTCAGCCCGTTGATCACGGGGACGCGCGAATGCGCCGCGAACGCCTCGAGCTTGTCCTGTCCGAAGGTCCGGATCATGACGATGTCGACCATCCGGCTGATCACGCGCGCGGTGTCCTCGACCGGCTCGGCGCGGCC
>DASSRF010000457.1:0-2879 GCA_035701945.1 Caldimonas sp.
GCTGAGCCTCGCCCAGATCGACCGCATCGAAGTGCTGCGCGGGCCGGCGTCGAGCCTCTACGGCGCCGATGCGGTCGGCGGCGTCGTCCAGATCTTCACGCGCCGCGGCAGCGGAGCGCCGCGCTGGGGTGTCGGGGCAGAGATCGGCGGCTACGACTCGGCGCGCGGCGACGCCAGTGCCAGCGGAGCGATCGGCGGCGCCATCGACTACGCGATCTCGGCGGGCATCGAGAAGAGCGCCGGCGTCTCGGCGCTCGCGCCGAACGACCAGTTCGGCAACTTCAACCCCGACCGCGACGGCTTTCGCCGCAAGTCGGGCAGCGTCGACGTCGGCTTCGCGCCAGCGTCGGGACACCGGATCGGCGTGCGCGTCCTCGAGACGAAGCTGAACGCGCAGTACGACGGCAGCGAGTTTCCGCCGCCCGACTTCGCGCAGGACGCGTCGCCCGACTTTCGCAACCACCTGACGACGCGCGTCGCGTCGGTCGACTACCGCGGCGCGCCGCTGCGTGCCTGGACGACGACGGTGCAGCTGTCGCGCGCGGTCGACGACCTGACGAGCGGGGGCAACCTCCTGAGCCGGTTCGTGACGACGCGCGAGCAGGCGACCTGGCAGAACGCGATCGTCGTCGTTCCCGACCAGCAGCTCCTCGTCGCGCTCGAGCACCAGGTCGAGCGCGCGAGCGCCGACGTGTTCGCGGTCGAGCAGGTCCGTCGCAACAACGCGGGCGTCGTCGGCTATTCGGGCAAGCTCGGCGCCGCTTCGCTCCAGGCCGACGTCCGCCACGACGACAACTCGGCGTACGGCGCGCACACGACGGGCCGCGCCGGCGTTTCGTTCGAGGTCGCGCGCGGCGTCAAGGTGCGCGCGCTCGCCGGCACGTCGTTTCGCGCGCCGACGTTCAACGACCTCGCGTATCCCGGCTTCGGCGTGCCGACGTTGCGGCCCGAGCGCGGCGAGAGCGTCGAAGCGGGCGTCGCCTGGCAAGGCGAAGATGCGACCGCGAGCGCGACCGTCTATCGCAACCAAGTGCGCGAGCTGATCGGCTTCCAGCCCGATCCTGCGAAGTGCCCGACCGATCCTGCGTACGCGTTCGGCTGCGCCGCCAACACCAGCCGCGCGCGCCTGCAAGGCGCGACGTTTGCGGCCAACGCGCGCTGGCTCGCCGTCGACCTGCGCGCCAGCGTCGACTTGCTCGACGCCACCGACGCCGACACCGGGGTTCGCCTGCCGCGCCGCGCAGCGCACCAGGAAAGCGTCGGCGCCGACACGACGCGCGGCGCATGGCGGTTCGGCGCGGCACTGCTCTTCGTCGGCTCGCGGCCCGACAGCGGCGTCGTCCTCGGCGGCTACGCGATCGTCGATCTGCGCGTCGCCTGGCAGCCGCAGAAGACGTGGCGGATCGAGGCGAAGCTCAACAACGCGCTCGACCGCCATGTCGAGCCACTGCGCGACTACCAGGGACTCGGCCGCCAGGCGTGGCTCGGCGTTCGCGTCGACACCGCGGGCCTCTAGCGATGCGCGCGACGCGGGTGCTCGCCGTCGTCGCCGTCGCGGCGGCGCTCGCGTGCGCGCTCGGCGTCCTCGCCGGCTCGGCTGGGTTCGGCATCGCGTCGAGCGACATCGTCTGGTCGATCCGCGTTCCGCGCGTCCTCGCGGGTTTCGGCGCCGGCGCTGCGCTCGCGCTCGCCGGAGCGCTGATGCAGCTCCTGACGCGCAACGCGCTCGCCGACCCGTACGTGCTCGGTGTCGCCGGCGGCGCTTCGGTCGGCGCGCTCGCAGCGATGCTCGTCGCAGGCAGCGCGGGCTTCGCGGTCTCGGAGTGGAGCGTCGCTGCCGGCGCAGCGGTCGGCGCGGCGGCGGCATCGGCGCTCCTGTTCGGCCTGCTCTGGCGACGGCTTGCGAGCACCGCGATCGTTCCCTCGGGCGAAGGAGCGACCGCGCTGCTCCTCGTCGGCGTGATGATCGGTGCCGGCTGCTCGGCGATCGTCTCGCTGATCCTCACGCTCGCCGACGAAGGGCAGCTGCGCGGCATGGTGTTCTGGCTGCTCGGCGATCTCAACGGTGCGTCGCACTGGGAGATCGTCTGGATCGCGGTCCTGGTCGCGCTCGCGATCGTGTGGCCGCGCGCGCGCGAGCTCGACTGGCTCGCCCGCGGCGATGCCTGGGCATCGACGCTCGGCGTCGCGGTCGGGCCGCGACGGCGCGCCGTGCTGCTTGCCGCCGCGCTCGCGACCGGGGCGGCGGTCGCGACCGCGGGAGCGATCGGCTTCGTCGGCCTCGTCGTCCCGCACGCGCTGCGTCGTCTCGGCGTTCGCGCCGCGCCGCTGCTGCTGCCGGCGAGCGCGGTCGCCGGCGGCGCGTTCGTCGTCGCCGTCGACGCCGCGGCGCGGACGATCGTCGCGCCGCTGCAGCTTCCGGTCGGCGTCCTCGCGGCGGCGATCGGCGTGCCGACGTTCGTCGCGATGCTGCTGCAGCGACCCGCGGCGACGCGATGAGCGAAGCGCTGCTCTCGGCCGACGGCCTCGCGCTGCGCGCCGGCGGCAGCGCGCGCGGCCGCGTCCTCGTCGATCGCCTCGACATCCGCGTCGATGCCGGCGATCGCTGGGTCGTCGTCGGCCCGAACGGCGCCGGCAAGTCGTCGCTGCTCGCTGCGCTCGCCGGCGTCTTTCCGCTCGCCGCGGGCCGCGTCCGCGTCGACGGCGTCGAGCTCGCCGCGTGGCGGCCGTCGCTGCTCGCAGCGCGACGGGCGTGGAGCCCGCAGTTCTGGTCCGACCCGTTTCCGGCGACGGTGCGCGAGACCGCAGCGCTCGCGCGCAGGCGCGACCTCGGCGTGCGCTCGCTGCTCGACGACGGCGTGCGTGTCGACGACGAGGTC
>DASSRF010000458.1:0-7088 GCA_035701945.1 Caldimonas sp.
CTTCCTCAAGCCCGACGGTTCGGCGTTCCAGACGGGCGACCGCTTCGTGCAGAAGGACCTCGGCCAGACGCTGCGCCAGATCCGCGACGCCGGCGCTGCCGGCTTCTACAAGGGCCCGGTCGCGCAGGCGATCGTCGCGTCGAGCCAGGCGGGCAAGGGCATCATCACCCAGCGCGATCTCGACGCCTACAAGGTGCGCGAGCTGGCGCCGATCGAGTGCGACTACCGCGGCTACCGCATCGTTTCGGCGCCGCCGCCGAGCTCGGGCGGCGTCATCATCTGCGAGATCCTCAACGTCGTCGAAGGCTACCCGCTCAAGGACTGGGGCTTCCGCTCGGCGCAGGCGATGCACGTGCAGATCGAGGCGATGCGCCACGCCTACCTCGACCGCAACACCTACCTGGGCGATCCGGACTTCGTGAAGAACCCGCTCGACCGTCTGCTCGACAAGGCGTACGCGGCGAAGATCCGGGCCGCGATCGACCCGCAGAAGGCGGCGATCTCGAAGGACCTGAAGCCCGGCGTGCCACCGCACGTGCCGACCGAAGGGAGCAACACGACGCACTACTCGATCGTCGACGGCAAGGGCAACGCGGTCTCGGTCACGTACACGCTCAACGACTGGTTCGGCGCCAAGGTCACCGCCGGCGGCACGGGCGTGCTCCTCAACGACGAGATGGACGACTTCACCGCGAAGGTCGGCGTGCCCAACATCTACGGACTCGTGCAGGGCCAGGCGAACTCGATCGCCCCGGGCAAGACGCCGCTGTCGTCGATGAGCCCGACGATCGTGACGCAGAACGGCCAGCCCGTGATGGTCGTCGGCACGCCCGGCGGCAGCCGGATCATCACCGCCGTGCTCGAGACGATCATGAACGTGATCGACTACGGGATGAACGTGCAGGAGGCGATCGACGCGCCGCGCTTCCACCAGCAGTGGCTGCCGAACACGACCAACCTCGAGCGCTTCGCGATCAGCCCCGACACCAAGCGCATCCTCGAGGGCATGGGGCACGTGTTCGCCGGGCCGCAGCCGGCCAACCACGTCGTCGCGATCCTCGTCGGCGCGCCGTCGCTCGGCGGCAAGCCGGTCGGGAAGAACCGCTTCTACGGCGGCAACGACCCGCGCCGCAACAGCGGCCTCGTGCTCGGCTACTAGCCCCGGCGAGCTGGCGAGAGAAGGCCGCCGGAGCTGGTCGCTCCGGCGACCGGCTCGGCTACGACGAGCGCTTCGTCGACGACTTGCGCGCCGTCTTGCGGGCGCCCGACCTGCGTGCCGTCTTGCGCGAGGCGGTCTTGCGCGAGGCGGTCTTGCGGGCGCTGCTCCTGCGCGCTGCGCTCTTGCGTGCCGTGCTCTTGCGTGCCGTGCTCTTGCGTGCCGTGCTCTTGCGTGCCGTGCTCTTGCGGGCGCCGGTCTTGCGAGCGCTGGTCTTGCGAGCGGTCGACTTCCGCGCGGTCGACTTGCGCGCGGTCGACTTGCGCGCGCTGCCGGCCTTCTTCGCCGCGCCGTTCTTCTTGGCCGGCACCTTGCCGCCGGCCTTGCGCGCTTCCGACAGGCCGATCGCGATCGCCTGCTTCCTGCTCTTCACCGTCTTGCCCGAGCGGCCGCTCTTCAGCGTGCCGCGCTTGCGCTCGTGCATCGCCTTCTCGACCTTCTCCGACGCCTTGTTGCCATACGCTGCCATTGCAATGTCCTCGTCTCTAGTTGAACGTGGTCCTGTCGCTCGGCAGTCGACGTGCCCGCATGCGCGCGCCGGCCCGTGCGACACGCGCGATCATGCGACCAAACGCGCGCGAAGCCAATCGCGCGTCGCGACGACACGCGCGTTGCGCTGCGTGTGCGCAACGCCGAGAGATCCGCGATGCGCGTTCAGGCAGGCGCGAGGGTGCGCCGCATCGCCTGCAGTCCCTGCTCGACCATCGCGGCGATCGCCGGTGCGTGCTCGTCGGGAAGGAAGTCGGCGATCCAGACGATCCGGCACGCGCCGTCGCCTTCGGCGAACGCCTGCGCGCTCGCGTTGTGGTGGCTGAGGCGGCCGCCGACGACCGACCACGCGACGCGGCGCCGCTCGCCGTCGACCGAGACGATCAGCTCGCGCGCGACGAGACCGTTGGCGAAGGTGACGACGCGCGCGCCGGGCTCGAGCCGGCAGTCGGTGACGAAGCCGCGGACGAGCCGCGTGTGCAGCGCGCCGACGTCGGCGAGCGCGTCCCAGACGTCGGCGAGCGGCCGTTCGACGACGATTTCGCGATGCACAGAAGCCATCTCCACCTCCGCAAGAGCCGATGTCGCGAGGCTAGCGCCCGGCGGCGGGTGCGGCCGGCCGCTTCCGGACATCTGCCAGCTGCGCGCGCTTCCTGCGACCGCGGGGTTGACAGCGCACGCGGACGTCCTATGGTCGGCGCCGGAGTCCGCGCGACTCCTTTCCCTGTCCCTCGCCCAGCACAACGGAGAAGACCATGGACACGGACCCTCGCACTCCTCGCGCCCGCATCGCGGTCGCCCTCGGCATCGCGCTCGGCCTCGGTCTCGCCGCGCAGGCGAGCCACGCGCAGACGTACCTGAGCGGAACGACGGCGCCGCTCGCCGCGTCGCCGCCGGCGACGTTCGACCTCGGCACGCACCTGCCGAGCTACATCGGCGCGACCGTTCCGGAAGGCAACGGGACGCTGCTCGACGGCACCCGCGTCTACTTCTTCGACAACCTCGCGTCCACCGACAACCCGGCGACGGCGACGCCCTTCAATCTGCTCGTCTGGCAGTTCGGCTCGGCGAAGGACAGCGTGCGTCTCTACACCCACCAGGACCACCTCGCCGGGTCGGCCGACACGGACTTCGAGGCGCAGGACGTCATGGAATACAGCGTCTGGGGCTGCAACGGCCCGACCGGTGGCTGCAAGACCGCGGCCGAATGGACGCTCCTCTCGGACGTCGTCGCGTTCGCCGACGTCGCTTCGGGCAACCCGACGTACACGTTCGCGGGCACCGTGCCGACGACGATCTACCGGGGCGGCAGCGCCGAGTTCGGCGCGCTGAACGCGTACACGCGCGACTACACGTTCGATACCGCCTACAACTTCTACGGCATCCGCGCGAGCACGGTCTCGTTCCTCGCCGACGACGCCGATCCGGAGCTCGACGCGCTGGTCGGCTTCAACCGCGTCGACTTCCCGCCGCCGGCGATCCCGGAGCCGGAGACGTACGCGCTGCTGCTCGCGGGGCTCGGCGCCCTCGGCGCCGTCGCGCGCCGCCGCCGCCCCACCGGCGTCGCCTGAGCGAACGTGCCCGCCGCCAGCGCCCCGCTGCCGCGGGGCGCTGCGCGTTTCGGGGCCGACCGCTCGGCAGTGCCAGGCATCGCGCGCGCCCTAGACTCGGCGCCATGCCCGACGACCGCGCCACCGCCGATGCCTTCGACCTCAAGCGCCTGCCCGATGCGTTCTACGACGACCCGTATCCGACGTACCGGGCGCTGCGCGAGCACGCGCCGGTCAAGCGGATGCCCGACGGCAGCGTCTTCCTCAGCCGCTACGCCGACGTCGTCGCCGTCTACAAGGATGCGGCGACCTTCAGCTCGGACAAGCACGAGGAGTTCGCGCCCAAGTACGGCGCGTCGCCGCTCTACGAGCACCACACGACGAGCCTCGTCTTCAACGACCCGCCGCTGCACACGCGCGTGCGCAGGCTGATCGCGGGAGCGCTGACGCCGCGCCACATCGCGGCGATGGAGGAGCGCCTCACCGACCGCGTCGACCACCTGCTCGACGCGATCGCTGCGCGCGGCGCCGGCGCCGAGATCGACCTGATCGCGTCGTTCGCGAGCGCGATCCCGGTCGAGATCATCGGCAACCTGCTCGACGTTCCGGGCGAGGAGCGGGCGCCGCTGCGCGACTGGTCGCTCGCGATCCTCGGCGCGCTCGAGCCGACCCTGAGCGAAGCGCAGCTCGAGCGCGGCAATCGCGCGGTGCGCGAGTTCCTGCGCTACCTCGAGGGGCTCGTCGAGCGGCGGCGCGCCGCGCCCGGCGATCCCGAGGTCGACGTCCTGACGCGGCTGATCGCCGGCGAGGGCGGCGAGGCGCTGAGCGCGCCCGAGCTGCTGCACAACTGCATCTTCCTTCTGAACGCCGGCCACGAGACGACGACGAACCTGATCGGCAACGGCCTCGCCTGCCTGCTCGACTGGCCCGACGAGAAGGCGCGCCTGCTCGCCGACCCTGCGCTCGTGCGCACTGCGGTCGAGGAGTTCCTCCGCTTCGAGAGCTCGAACCAGCTCGGCAACCGGATCACGACGGGCGCAACCGCGATCGGCGGCGTCGCGCTCGCGCCGCGAACGCAGGTGACGCTCGGCATCGGCTCGGCCAATCGCGATCCCGAAGCGTTCGTCGAGCCGGACCGGCTCGACGTCGCGCGCGCGCCGAACCGCCACGTCGCCTTCGGCTCGGGAATCCACCAGTGCGTCGGCATGGGCCTCGCCCGCCTCGAAGGGCGGGTCGCGATCGGCCGCTTCCTCGCCCGCTTTCCCGAATACCGCCTCGCTGCGCCCGCGGTGCGCGCACGGCGCGCGCGCTTTCGCGGCCACGCCCGGCTGGTCGCAATCGTCGACCCGGCGCCGGGCGCGCCCTGAGACGCTCAGCGCCCTTCGCTCGCCGCCGATCCGCCGAGGATCGGTCCGTAGTCGGGCTGCTCGGAGACGCTGTTGTGGTCACCGGCGACCACGCGCAGCGTCGCGACTCCGGGCTTGAAGCGCGCGAGCAGGCGCTCGGTGCTGGCGCGCGGGATGACCTCGTCGCGGTCGGCTGCGATCAGGAGCGTCGGCGCGCCGATGCGCGCGGCGTGGCGGTCGGATTCGAAGCGGTCGCGCAGCAGCCAGCCGACCGGCAGGTACGGGAACTGCGCCGACGCGATCGCGACGAGGCTGTCGTAGGGCGTGACGAGGACGAGCCGCGCCGCCGGCCGCGCGCTCGCCACCTGCACCGCGATGCCGCTGCCGAGGCTGCGGCCGACGACCTCGACCGAGGCGTGTTCGCGCTGCGCGAGGTCGAAGAGCGCGAGCGCGTCGCCGACGAGCGCCGCTTCGCTCGGCGTGCCGCCGCTCGCGCCGTAGCCGCGGTAATGCAGGAGGTAGAGCGCGTGCGACGGGAAAGCGGCGGCGAGACCGGGGATGCTCAGCGTGACGTCCTCGGCGTTGCCGCCGAAGTAGACGACGGCCTTCGCGCCCGGCCGCTCGCGGACCGAGGCGACGACGCGCGCGCCAGAGGCGGGCAGCGTCACCGTGGTGTCGCGGTCGCCGAGCGACGACGGCTGCGGGAAGTAGATCAGCGAGCGCTGGATCGCGAAGACGAAGACGCAGACCGCGACGTAGGCGAGCGCGATCGCAGCGACCGCTCCGACCGCGACCCTCACGCGTCGGGGATGCGCTCGACGTCGTCGAGCCAGACCGTCGCCTCCGAGTCGCTCGGCGCGCGCCAGTCGCCGCGCGGCGACAGCGATCCGCCGGAGCCGACCTTGGGCGCGTTCGGCACGCACGAGCGCTTGAACTGACTCGTCTTGAAGAAGCGCCAGCAGAACGTGCGCAGGTGCTTCTTGATCTCGGCGAGCGTGTACGCGTGGCGCCCGACGTCGGGTCCGTCGGGCCAGTCGCCGCGGCCCGGATCGTGCCACGCCGTCCAGGCGAGAAACGCGACCTTCGTCGGCGCGAAGCCGTAGCGCAGGATCTGGTAGAGGTGGAAGTCCTGCAGCTCGTACGGGCCGACGCTCGCCTCGCTGCTCTGCTGCGGGTCGCCCTTGTCGTCGCCGGGGACGAGCTCGGGGCTGATCTGCGTCGCCAGGATCTCGTCGAGCACCGGGTCGTCGCCGCGCTCGACCGAGCCGCTCGCCGCGACCCAGCGCACGAGGTGCTTGATCAGCGTCTTCGGCACGCTCGCGTTGACGTTGTAGTGCGACATGTGGTCGCCGACGCCGTACGTGCTCCAGCCGAGCGCGAGCTCGGAGAGGTCGCCGGTGCCGACGACGAAGCCGCCGTGGAAGTTCGCGAGCCGGAACAGGTGGCTCGTCCGCTCGCCGGCCTGCACATTCTCGAACGCGATGTCGTAGACCTTCTCGCCGCGTGCGAACGGGTGGCCGATGTCCTTCAGCATCTGCAGGCAGCTCGGCCGGATGTCGATCTCCTGCGCGCTGCAGCCGACCGCCTTCATCAGCCGCTTGGCCTGGTCGAGCGTTCGCGTCGTCGTCGCGAAGCCGGGCATCGTGTAGGCGAGGATGTCGCTTCTCGGCAGGCCGGCGCGGTCCATCGCCGCGGCGCAGACCAGCAGCGCGTGCGTCGAGTCGAGGCCGCCCGAGACGCCGATCACGAGCTTCTTGCCGCCGACCGCCGAGAGCCGCTGCAGCAGCGCGTTGACCTGGATGTTGTAGACCTCCATGCAGCGCTCGTCGCGGCGCGCGACGTCGGCCGGGACGTACGGGAAGCGGTCGACCTTGCGCTCGAGCGCGAGCGGGAACCGGGTCGGCACCCGAAGCGCGAACGGGACGCGACGGAACGCCGAGACGCGCGCTTCGTGCTTCTCGACCGAGTACCCGAACGAGTTCTGCCGCATCCGTTCGCGCGAGACGCGCTCGAGGTCGACGTCGGCGACGATGAAGTGCGAGCCGGTGACGAAGCGGTCCGATTCGGCGAGCAGGTCGCCGCTCTCGTAGATGAGCGCCTGGCCGTCCCAGCCGAGGTCGGTCGTCGACTCGCTGAGCCCCGCCGACGAGTACAGGTAGGCGGCGAGGCAGCGCGACGACTGGACGCTGACGAGGCGGTGGCGGTAGTCGGCCTTGCCGATCGTGATGTTCGACGCCGACAGGTTGACGAGCACCGTCGCGCCGGCGAGCGCGGCGTAGCTCGACGGCGGGATCGGCACCCAGACGTCCTCGCAGATCTCGCATGCGATCTTCAGCAGCGGCAGCGCGTCGGTCTCGAAGATGAGGTCGGCGCCGAACGGAACGTCGTCGCCGCCGATGCGAACGCTCGTCGACACCGCGGTGTCGCCGGCCTGGAACTGGCGCGCTTCGTAGAACTCGCCGTAGTTCGGCAGGTACGTCTTCGGCA
>DASSRF010000459.1:0-5144 GCA_035701945.1 Caldimonas sp.
CGCAGCGCGCGCCGCCGCGCGCTCGGCGGCCGGCTTCGACGCAGCGGCCGGCGCAGTCGTCGCCTGCGCCGGCAACCGAAGCGCCGCGAGCGCCTGGAACGCCGAGCGCGCCTGCGCGCCGAGGCTCGCCTTCAAGCCGGCGAGATGCCGCGACTCGCCGAGCTGGCGGCCGTGCTCGTCGACGACACGAACGTTCATCGCGAGGTGCGGCGGCAGCTGCTCGGGCCTGAAGTCGGTGCGACGCAGCGGCAGCCCGGTGCGCGCAGCGGCGTGCGCGGCGAACGCGTCGACGAGGCTGCCTTCGCCGAACCGCGTCTCGGCGATGAATGCGTCGGCGGACTCCGGGAGCGGGACGAGGCGCGAGCGCGGTCGCTGCGGCAGCGTCTTCGCGAGCGCGACGACCTTCTCCTTCAGCATCCCCGGGACGAGCCATTCGCAGCGCTCCTCGCTCGCCTGGTTGAGCGCGAAGATCGGCAGCGTCACGCTGACGCCGTCGCGCGGGTCGCCGGGCCGGTGCAGGTAGCTCGCCGCGCAGTCGACGCCGCCGAGGCGGATCGTCTTCGGAAACGCCGCGGTCGTGATCCCTGCGGCCTCGTGGCGCATCAGCTCGTCGCGCGTCAGCATCAGGAGCCTGGGCTGGCGCTGGACGGCGTCGCGGTACCAGCGCTCGAACGCGGCGCCGCTCGCGACGTCGGCCGGCAGCTGCTGGTCGTAGAACGCGAACACGAGCTCGTCGTCGACGAGCACGTCCTGGCGGCGCGACTTGTGCTCGAGCTCCTCGACCTCGCGAACGAGCTTGCGGTTCGCGGCCATGAACGGCAGCTTCGTCTCCCAGTCGCCCGCGACCAGGGCTTCACGGATGAAGATCTCGCGCGCGGCGGCGGGATCGACGCTCGCGAAGTCGACCCGCCGGTTGGCGTAGACGACGATGCCGTAGAGCGTCGCGCGTTCGAGCGCGACGACCTGCGCCGCCTTCTTCTCCCAGTGCGGCTCGAGCAGCTGCGTCTTGATGAGGTGGCCCGCAAGCGCGGGCAGCCAGCGCGCGTCGATCGCGGCGATGCCGCGCGCGTACAGGCGCGTCGTCTCGACGAGCTCGGCTGCGACGATCCACTTGCCCGGCTTCTTCGACAGGCGCGCTCCGGGATGGCGCCAGAAGCGGATGCCGCGCGCGCCGAGATACGACTCGTCCTCCTCGCTCTTGACGCCGATGTTGCCGAGCAACCCGGCGAGCACGCACTGATGGAGCTGCTCGTACGTCGGCGCCGTCGTGTTCAGGCGCCAGCCGTGCTCGGTGACGACGGTCTGCAGCTGGGCGTGGACGTCTCGCCATTCGCGCACGCGCCGCGGCGAGACGAAGCTCTCGCGCAGCAGCTGCTCGTGCTTGCGGCTCGACAGGCGGTGTTCGCCGTGCCCGCCGCGCGACTGCTCGAGCCAGCTCCAGAGCTTGAGGGTGCCGAGGAACTCCGACTTCTCGTCGTCGAACTTCGCGTGCGCCTGGTCGGCGGCCTGCTGCTGCTCGAGCGGGCGGTCGCGGACGTCCTGGACGCTGAGCGCGCTCGCGACGACGAGCACCTCGCGCAGCGCCTCGCGGTTGCGCGCCTCGAGGATCATGCGGCCGATGCGCGGGTCGAGCGGCAGGCGCGCGAGCTCGCGACCGATCGGCGTGAGCGCGTTGCGCTCGTCGGCGGCGCCGAGCTCGTGCAGCAGCTGCCAGCCGTCGGCGATCGCGCGCCGCGGCGGCGCCTCGACGAAGGGAAACTCCTCGACGCTGCCGAGGCCGAGCGACTGCATGCGCAGGATGACGCCGGCGAGCGACGAGCGCACGATCTCGGGGTCGGTGAACTTCGGCCGCGCAGAGAAGTCGGCTTCGTCGTACAGGCGGATGCAGACGCCGTCGGTGACGCGACCGCAGCGGCCGGCGCGCTGGTTCGCCGACGCCTGGCTCACCGGCTCGATCGGCAGCTGCTCGACCTTGCTGCGAAAGCTGTAGCGCTTGATGCGCGCGGTGCCGGCGTCGATGACGAAGCGGATCCCCGGCACCGTGAGCGACGTCTCGGCGACGTTGGTCGCGAGCACGATGCGGCGCGCGCTGTGCGGCGCGAAGACCTCGTCCTGCTGCTGCTGCGACAGCCGCGCGAAGAGCGGCAGCACCTCGACTCCGGGAGGATGGTGCTTGCGCAGCTTCTCGGCGGCGTCGCGGATCTCGCGCTCGCCGGGGAGGAAGACGAGGACGTCGCCGCTCCCGGCCGCGTCGGGCCCGCGCCAGAGCTCGTCGACAGCGTCGCAGATCGCGTCGCCGAGGTCGTGGTCGCGGCTCTCCTCGAACGGCCGCCAGCGGATCTCGACCGGATAGAGCCGCCCCGAGACCTCGATCACCGGCGCCGGCCCGTCGCGACCGGCGAAGTGCGCGGCGAAGCGCTCGGCGTCGATCGTCGCCGACGTCACGACGACGCGCAGGTCGGGCCGCTTCGGCAGGATCTGCTTGAGGTGGCCGAGCAGGAAGTCGATATTGAGGCTGCGCTCGTGCGCCTCGTCGACGATGATCGTGTCGTACGTCCGCAGCAGCGGATCGCCCTGCGTTTCGGCAAGCAGGATGCCGTCGGTCATCAGCTTGACGCTCGCGCCCGGCGCCAGCCGATCCTGGAAGCGGACCTTGTAGCCGACGACCTCGCCGAGCGGCGTCTTCAGCTCCTCGGCGATTCGTCTGGCGACGCTCGATGCCGCGATCCGCCGCGGCTGCGTGTGGCCGATCCAGCCGCCGCCGTTGGCACGACCGCGGCCGATCGCGAGCGCGATCTTCGGCAGCTGCGTCGTCTTGCCCGATCCGGTCTCGCCGCTGACGATGACGACGGGATGGTCGCGCATCGCCGCGGCGATCTCGTCGCGCCGCGCCGAGACCGGAAGCGATGGCGCGAACTCGATCGGCAGCGGCAGGCCCGCTGGCCGACGCGCCCCGTCGACGGCGCTCGCAGGGCGCTCCGGTCCGACCATCGCCGCAGATTATTCCTGCGCACCGGCGCTCGCCCCGGCGCTGGGGTTTACGCCCTTGTTCGGCGGCCGACGAACGGCATAACGTCTGCCGCCGGGCGCCGAGCCGTGCGGGCGACCCGTACCAACGACGACGAAGGACATCCATGACGCAAGCCTCATCCGACCCGAAGCCCGGGCGACGTACGTTCGTTCGCACCGGAGTCGCAGCCACCGCCACCGCCATCGCGGCGCCGTTCATCGGCAATGCCCAGGCAGCGGAGACGACGACGTGGAAGATCCAGACGTCGTGGCCGGCGGGCATCGGCCTGACGACGTTCAAGGCCTGGTGCAACTCCATCAAGGAGAAGACCGGCGGCGAGCTCGAGTTCAAGCCGTTCGCCGCGAAGGAAGTCGTCGGCGACTTCGAGCTGCTCGACGGCGTCAAGAACGGCGTGCTCGAGGCGATGAACTCGTTCTGCGTGTACTGGGTCGGCAAGATCCCCGCGACCGCGTTCCTGTCGTCGTATCTGATGGGGCTTCGCTACCCGCACGAGTGGGACATCTTCTTCTACGGCAAGGGCGGCGTGCAGATGGCGCGCGAGGTCTATGCCAAGCAGGGCCTGTTCTGGGTTGGCCGGATCCACCACGGGCCGAACATCGTCCACTCCAAGAAGCCGATCCGCACGGCCGAGGACTTCAAGGGCCTGAAGCTGCGCGTGCCGGGCGGCATGATCGCGGAAGGGTTCGCGGCGATCGGCGCGCGCACGACCCTGCTGCCCGGCGGCGAGGTGTTCTCGGCGCTCGAGAAGGGCACCGTCGACGCCGCGGACTACACCGGCCCGGCGGTCAACTGGGACCTCGGCTTCCAGCAGGTGACCAAGTACATCTGGATGGGGCCGATCGGGCTCGAGTCGATCTACCAGCCGGTCGACCTGATGGACCTCGTGGTCAACATGGGGGTCTGGAACAAGCTCTCGCCGAAGATGAAGCTGTGGGTGGAAAACGAGGTCGAAGCCTATTCGGCCGTCCACGTCGGCGCCATCCAGAAGGCCGACATGGAGGCCTGGGGCAAGTTCGAGAAGGCCGGCATCCAGATCAACCGGCTGCCGTTCGAGGATCTCGAGAAGTTCCAGCGCGTCGCCGTGCCGATCTGGTACAAGTGGGCGAACAAGGATGCAGACTCGGCACGGCTGTTCAAGGCCCAGCTCGAGATCATGCAGTCGCCGACCTGCGGCTACGTCACCCCCGACATGCTGAAGGGGCTGACTCTCAAGGCCTGAAGCGGGAGCGGGTCGCGCGAGACCGTCGCGGCCGCTCGATCTTGCCAGCGCACGCCGCCCCGCCGGGCGGCGTGTTCATGTCGATGGGAGCCGCTCGATGCCGTCGCTCAATTTCGTCCTGCCGCACTGGCTGTATTGGGGCGTGCTGTTGCTGTTCCCGCTGGTTGCGATGTTCCTGGTCGCGCGCCAGCGGCGCCACGGCGCGCCGCGCGAGCCGATCCTCTTCAACGCGTACCTGTTCTGGCTCACCGCGGGCTTCATGGGCCTGCACCGCATGTACCTGAAGAGCTGGCTGGCGCTGCTGTACCTGCCCTTCTTTCTCGGCGTGCTGTACTGCAACGGCGAGATCCGCGACAGCCGCGAGGACGTCTCCCGCACGAACGCCGCGCTCGAGCACGCCCAGGCTGCCGTCAAGCACGCGCAGCCGAGCGACGCGGCGTCCGCGACGCCGGCCGAGCGCGACACGCTCGCCGCCGCGAAGGCCGACGAGAAGACCAAGCAGGCCGAGTTCGAGGCCGCCAGCGCGGTGCGGAACCATTGGCAGGGCATCGCCAGCGTGCTGGGCGGAATCATCGCCGTGATGCTCGTCATCGACGCCATCCTCATCCCGGGACTGGTGCGCAAGCGCCGCGTACATGCCGCCGAGGCCGGCTACGCCGCCGACCCGATCGCGCACGAGCCCGACGTACCGCCCGTCGTCGCCGAGGATCCGACCCTGCACGTGCGCACGCCGTACACCGACTGGATCGATCGCCTCAACACGAAGACCGGCGAGTTCGTCGCGTACTGGGCGGTGATCGCCGTCTTCGTCTACTACTACGAGGTGCTCGCCCGCTATGTCTTCAACTCGCCGACCAACTGGGTGCACGAGAGCATGTTCCTGATGTTCGGCAT
>DASSRF010000460.1:0-13682 GCA_035701945.1 Caldimonas sp.
GATGCCGATCAGCGCGCAGGTGCCGGCGATGACGCCGTAGAGCGCACGCTTGCCGATGCCGCGCGCCGGCGCGGTCTCGTGCATCCACGACGGCGTTGCGTCGCCGGCAGCGCTCGCCGGAACGACCGTCTTCGCAAGCGTGCGCTCGGCGCCGGCAGCGGGGCTCGCGAGCGGCGCGGGCGCGCTCGGCGCGGTCGGCGGCGGGTCGGGAACCGTGACCTCGTCGCTCGCTGCCGGCGCACCGATGAACGGCTCCTGCATCAGGTCGGGCGCCGGCGCGAGCGAGACGGCTTCCGGCGCCTCGATGTCGCCCATCAGCGCGCGGAACTCGGCGTGCTCGGTCGGACGCCGGCGCGGCTGCACCGCCATCGCGGCGTCGACGGCGGCGAGAAAGCGATCGCTGTAGAGGCCGGCGGCGATGACCGAGAGCGGCCGCATGCGGTCGTCGGCGAGGCGGTCGGCGGCGGGCGGCGGATCGTTGCCGGTGATCGCGGCATAGATCAGCGCGCCGAGCGCGTACAGGTCGGTCCACGGACCGCGCGTCGTTCCGGCGGCGCTGCCGTACTGCTCGATCGCGGCGTAGCCCGGCTTGAGCGCGGCCGCCGGCGTGTGCCGCATCGCCTCGATCGCGTGCGTCGCCGCCGAGAAGCCGAGCAGCACCGGGCCGAACGGCGTCATCACGATCTCGTCGGGACCGATGTTCTGGTGCCAGACGCCGCCGTCGTGGAGCAGCGTCACGCCGTTGAGGATCGGCTTCAGCCATGCGCGCAGCTCGTTCTCGCTCGGGACATGGCCGAGCTCGGCGAGCGTCGTCTTCAGCGTCGGGCCCTCGTAGTACGGCATCACGACGTACGCGGTGCCGTTCTCTTCCCAGAAGCGATAGATCTTGACGAGCGCCGGGTGGTCGAAGCGGGCGAGCACGCGCGCTTCGTTGAGGAATGCGCGCATCCCGGCCTTGACCGCGTCGAGCTGGCGATCGGAGCCGACGACGACGTTCGGCGAGCCGGGCATCCGGCCGGCGAGCGCCGCCGGCATGTATTCCTTGACCGCGACCTTGCGCTGCAGCGCATGGTCCCAACCGAGATAGACGAGGCTGCAGGCGCTCTCGCCGATGAGCGACTTGATCTCGTACTCGCGCAGCCGCGTCCCCGGCGGCAGGATGTGACCCGGGACGGCGGCGGGCGTGCGAACGGCCTCGAGTTCGTGGACCGGGGACATCGATCGTGGTGGGTCGTCGTTGCGGCGCGATTCGCGGCCTGCAGGAGAGCATCGGCATTTTCGCGCCCGCGACCGCGTCGCGACGGCTTCGTCGCCCGGCGCGCTGCGCAACAAAGTCACGTCAGCGCGGAGCGCGCTCGTGCGGGCGAGTGCGCGTCGTCGCCGGCGTTCAGCCGGCGGCTTCGATGTCGCGGCGCCGGAACATGCCGTAGCCCTCCATCGTCAGCACGGTTTCGCCGTGCTGGTTCATCACGTCCCAGTGCGAGCGGATCATGCCGACGCCGGGACGGCTCGCGAGCGGCCGCGACTCGAGGACCTCGAGCCGGACGCGCAGGGTGTCGCCGGGATAGACCGGCTTCAGCCAGCTCAGCTTCTCGAGGCCCGGCGAGCCGAGGCTCGCCGAATCGAGCAGGTACGCGTCGCACATCAGCCGCATCGCGATCGCGCACGTATGCCAGCCGCTCGCCGCGAGGCGTCCGAACAGCGAACCCTCGGCGGCGGCATCGTCGAGGTGGAACGGCTGCGGATCGAACTCGCGCGCGAACGCGATCACCGCCTCGCGCGTCACGGCGTAGGCGCCGAACTCGCGGACCTGGCCGACCGGAAAGTCTTCCCAGAACAGATGCGGCGTGCGCGCCGCGGCGGTGGCGGCGGAGGATTCGGAAGGTGGGGTCACTGCAGGCTGCGCGGTCGTGGGCAGCCTTGCAGGATAGCGACGCGGCGCGCGCCGCGCCGCGCGAGGCGCTAGCGGCCGAAGAAGTGACGGAAGACGTCGGGCTCGAGGACCTCGCGGATCGCGACGCCTTTCAGCGGCTCGCGAAACGGCTGCGAAGGCGCCGGACGCTCGAGCTCGGCGGGCCGCGTCGCGTCCCACACCGTTCCGGCCGGCGCGCTCGCGAGCGGGCGAACGCGCTGGGCGAGCGACGGCAGCTCTTCCCATTCGATCGTCCCGGCCGGAGCGGCGGCGCGAAACGCGTGCGAGAAATGGAGCGTCGAAGGAGCGTGGCGCATGACAGTCATCCTGAAGATGGACTGCCGCGATGATCGGCGCGCCGTTCGCCGATGAACGGTCGAACAGCGCCACGGTCGCCGGCCAGATCGTCGCGGTGCGCTCGCGCCGTGACCGATTGCGCGCCGGCTCAGCGCATCTCCACCCGGCCGTGCTCGCCCAGGTTCTTCGGCGGCGTGTGGCCGACCGCGGCCTTGGCCATCGCGTAGAGCTGCACGAGCTTGCTCTCCTTGACATCCCAATAGTCGGCGTGCGCGATCCTGACCTGCACCAGCGCGAGGTCCGGATCGGTCGGCCCGCCCGGGAACCAGGCCCCGGCGAGCTTGTTCCAGAGCTCGCGCTTCTTCGCGAGGTCGTCGACCTCGGCGGCGCTGCCCGAGACCGACACGTACGTGTCCGCCGCGGGATCGGCGTAGACCACCCCGACCGTCGAGTCGGAGCGCAGGTCGTCGACCGGATCGCTCGTTCTCGACATGAAGAACCAGAGGCTGTCGTCGCTGCCGAGTTCCTTGTTCTGCGTCGTCATCGGCCGTGCGTGGAGATGGCCGTTGCCGTGGCGCGTCGTCAGCATCGCGAACCGGATGTCCTTGATCATCTTCCACAGCTTGTCGCGTGCGTCGTTCTCGTCCATGGCCATCCTTGCTGAAGCGGGCCGCGCCCCTTCGCACGATTGCAGCATCGGAGACGAGAAAGCCCGGTCGGGAAGCTCCGGACCGGGCTGTAGGACGGCGTCGGCTTCGACGTGCCGATGCTCACTTCTTCATCGGTTCTTCCTTCTTGGTCATCGCGCCCTTCTTCATCATCTCGTCCTTCTTCACCATGTCGGCGCACATGGCGTCCTTCTTCATCGTGGCGTCGTCCTTCCTGGCCATCGCGTCCTTCCTGGCCATCGCCATGTGGTCCTTGCACTCCTGCACGGTCATCGGCTTCATCGTGCCGTCGGCCTTCATCGGGTCGTCGGCGGCCCAGGCGCCGCCGGCCAGAGCGAAGCAGGCGACGAGGACAGGGGAAATCGTTCGCATGGGCTGGTCTCCTCGCGTGAAGTGATCGCGGCCGGACGGCCACTGCGATCGGTCGGCGGGGAGGCCTCCGACCTTACAGGCGCGGCTACTTCGCCGTCCCCGATGCCGAGAAGTGCTCGGCCGCGTGGCGCAGGTCGGCGAGCCACGCCTTGTACGCCGCCGCCTTGTCCTCGGGATCGACGCGCAGCAGCGCCGACGGATGCAGCGTGATGAGAACGCGGCGGCCGTCGTTGCGGACGAGCCAGCGGCCGCGCTCGCGCAGCACCGAGATCGTCGTTCCCATCAGCTGGCGCGCTGCGGTCGCCCCGAGGGCGACGAGCGCGCCCGGGTCGACGAGCTCGATCTCGCGCTCGAGCCAGTGCAGGCACGCCGCCGCTTCCTGTTGCGCCGGTGTCTTGTGGATGCGCCGCTTGCCGCGCAGCTCGAACTTGAAGTGCTTGACCGCGTTCGTGATGTAGACCTCGCGGCGCGGGATCGCGAGCTCCTCGAGCGCGCGGGCGAGGAGCTGTCCGGCCGGGCCGACGAACGGGCGGCCCTGCAGGTCCTCCTGGTCGCCGGGCTGCTCGCCGACGAACATCAGCCGCGCGTGCCGGCCGCCCTCGCCGCCGACCGCCTGCGTCGCGTGCTCGCCGATCGGGCACTCGCGACAGCTCTGCAGCGCCGCCGTCAGGGCGGTCAGGCTGCGCGGCCGCTCGCCGCCGGGCGTGACCGGATGGCCCGGCGTCGGCTGCGGCTCGGTCGCGGGCCGTCGCTTGGGATCGGTCGGTGCTCGCGCGATCATGGCCATGCTCCGTTCGTCCGCACTGCGCGCGAGCGGCTCGATCAGCTCCGCCTCGGGCAGGTTCTTCCAGTACCTCCTGGGCATTTCGCGCGCCATGGTCTCGAGCTTCAGGCGCGCCGGGTTGAAGATGCTGCGGTAGTAGGTCAGCCAGAGCTGCTCGCCGGCGTCGGCCGCCGGCGCTTCGTCGCGCCGCGCGCCCGGGCCGAATGCGAGCGCGACGCCGTCCCAGCGGACGCTCCGCTCGGGCGTCAGGATCGCCCAGCGCATCGTCGCGAAGCGGCGCGCGAAGAACGGCGCGACCGCCTCGACGATGTGGTGCTCGGGCTCGAACCACGCGACGTGCAGCGGCGCGCCGATCGCGCCCTCGCCGTCGGGCTCGGCGATCGGCCGGAAGCGCACGAACGCCTTCATCTTGTGCAGGTCGCGGCGCACCGCCTGCGACATCGCGTCGGCGCGCAGCCAGTCGGCGTCGAGCGGGTCGGCGCGCAGGCCGGGCTCGACCTGCAGCCGCCAGAGCAACCGGTAGACAAGAGCGAAGCGCTCGGGGTCGCGGTGCAGGATCGCGCTCTCGGCGAGCGGCATGAACGAAGGCGGGACGTGCACCGGCGGCGGCGACGTGACGGACGCGGCGCCGGTTTCGCCGGGAGCTTCGAACAGATCGCCTTCGGCGTCGTCGGCGCATTGCCAGACGACGCGCTCGGGCGCGACCTGCTCGGCCCAGAGCGCGCGACACGCGCGACGGAAACCGGCGAAGTCGACCGCGCTCGCGAGCTGCACGGTGCGCACGTCGCCCGCCGGCGCAATCGCCGGCAGCGATGCGCTGCCGTCCGCGGTCATGGCGGCGAGCTTAGCGCTCCTTCCGGCTCGGCGGCAGCGACGTCGAAGAGCGTCGCCTGATGCGGCTGCGCGCGGAGCAAGCTTCGGGAGAGGCCGGCGCCGTCGAGCTCCTTGCCCGGCCGGTGGTCGGCGACCTCGACGAAGGGCAGCGTCTTCGCGAGCGGCACGCGCAGCCGCTCGAGATCGGCGAAGCGGAGCTTGCGCACGCGGCGCGCCGCCAGAATCCGCGCCACGGCGCGCGTGCCGAGCCCGGGGACGCGCAGCAGCGCTTCCTTCGGCGCCCGATTGAGGTCGATCGGAAACCGCTCGCGATGCGCGAGCGCCCACGCGAGCTTCGGGTCGACGTCGAGCGCGAGCATGCCGCCGGCGGCGACGACCTCGTCGTGCGCGAAGCCGTAGAAGCGGATCAGCCAGTCGGCCTGGTACAGGCGATGCTCGCGCACGAGCGGCGGGGGCTTCAGCGGCAGCGCGCGGGCGGCGTCGGGGATCGGGCTGAACGCGGAGTAGTAGACGCGGCGCAGCCGGTAAGCGCCGTACAGCGTCGCGCTGGTGGCGAGGATCGTCGCGTCGCTCGTCGCATCGGCGCCGACGATCATCTGCGTGCTCTGGCCGGCGGGAGCGAAGCGAGGCGGCCGCGCGCGACGCGGCGCGAGCAGCGGCTGCGACGTCGGCGGCAGCGGACGCGCGGCGTCCCTGGCGTCGTCGATGTGGATGCGCAGCCTCGCCATCGAGCGGCGGATCGCGGCGCCGTCCTTTTGCGGCGCGAGCGCGGCGAGCGACTGCACGGTCGGCAGCTCGACGTTGATGCTGAGACGGTCGGCGTAGCGGCCGGCGCGTGCGAGCAGCTCGTCGCTCGCCTCCGGGATCGTCTTCAAATGGAGGTAGCCGCGAAAGTCGTGCTCTTCGCGCAGCACGCGCGCGACCTCGACGAGTAGCTCCATCGTGTAGTCGGGCGAGCGGATGATCCCCGAGCTCAGAAAGAGCCCTTCGATGCAGTTGCGCCGGTAGAAATCGAGCGTCAGCGCGACCACCTCGTCGACGCTGAAGCGCGCCCGCGGCACGTTGCTCGAGACGCGATTGACGCAGTAGAGGCAGTCGTAGACGCAGAAGTTCGTGAGCAGGATCTTCAGCAGCGAGATGCAGCGCCCGTCGGGCGCGTAGCTGTGGCAGATCCCGGAGCCTTCGGTCGAGCCGATGCCGCGGCCGCCGACCGAGCTGCGCTTCTCGGTTCCGCTCGACGCGCACGACGCGTCGTACTTGGCGGCGTCGGCGAGGAGCGCGAGCTTGCGGTCGAGGTGCACGGGACGGCGGCGGGAGCTGTACGAATATACAGTCCTGCCGGAGCGCCCGTGCGGCGCTCGCCAAAGCCCGCGTCGCTACGAGCGCTCGAAGATCAGGCCGGCCTTCTCGCTCTCGGGTGCCGCATCGGTGGGCGGCTGGTCGGGCGGGCGCACGTGAACGTCGGCGGGCGTGAAGACGACCGCTTCGCCATCGTCGCCTTCGCTGGTCGTCGCCGGTTCGGCCTGCCCGGTCGCTTCGTCCGGCGGCACGGCGGCTTCGGCCGCGTCGCCGCGTTTCGGCGGCGGGTCGCCGTCGGTCGCAGGGCCGAGCTGCGGTGGTGCGCTCTCGGGGACCTGCTCGCCGTAGCCGGCGCCGTAGTGGCCGGGCTCCTGGCTCGGGTCGGGAGAAGTCGTGCGCTTCGGATCTCCCATGCGCGTCTCCTGTCAGCGTCGATCGTCGACGGCGGCAATCGACGCGCCCGGCGCGCTCGTCAGGCCGGCACGTGGAAGACCTGTCGCAGGTAGGCGAGGAACGTCTCGTCGTCGCAGAGGAGCTTGCCGGGGCTGTCGGAGAGCTTGGCGACCGGCTGGCCGTTGGCGCTCGTCAGCTTCATCACGATGTGCAGCGTCTTCAGCCCCATGTCGTTGGTGAGGTTGGTGCCGATGCCGAAGCCGCACGGCGCACGGTCGGCGAAATGGCGGTAGAGCGCGAACGCCTTCTCGAAGTCGAGTCCGTCGGAGAAGACGAGCCGCTTGGTGCGCGCGTCGACGCGCAGCTTCTCGTAGTGCGCGAGCGCCTTCTCGCCCCAGACGAACGGGTCGCCCGAGTCGTGGCGCAGGCCGTCGAACAGCTTCGCGAAGTAGAGGTCGAAGTCGGCGAGGAACGCATCCATGCCGACGACGTCGGTGAGCGCGGTGCCGAGGTCGCCGCGGTACTCCTGCACCCACGCCTCGAGCGCCGCGCGCTGGAAGTCGCGCAGCCGCACGCCGAGCGTCTGGAACGTCTGCAGGTACTCGTGCGCCATCGTTCCGATCGGCACGATGCCGAGGTCGCGCGCGAAGAGGACGTCGGAGGCGCCCTTGAAGTACTCGGGCACCTCGCGCTTGAGCGTCACCAGCACCTCGCGGTGCCAGTCGTGCGAGAAGCGGCGGCGAACGCCGAAGTCGAAGAACTCGAACGGCGTCGCGCGCCTCGCCTCCTTCGCGAACTCGCGCAGCAGCGCGACCTTGCCCGCGAGCCGCCGCCTGCCTTCGGCGAGCGCCGCCTTGGCGTCGAAGCGGCGAAAGTAGAGCTCGTTGACGATCGCGAGGACGAAGATCTCGAACGCCATCACGTGGACCTGCGGCCCCTTGGCGACGATCTCGAGCGTCTTGCCGTCGTCGCCCGCGCGCGCGCTGATGAAGTCGCGCTGAAAGTGGAAGATGCGCAGGAAGTCGACGAAGTCGGAGCGGATGAACCGCCAGCTGCGCAGGTACGCGAGCTCGTCGGGACGGAAGTTCAGCGCACAGAGCGCGTCGAGCTCGCGCTCGACCTCGGGGACCAGCTCGGCGAGCGGGAACGCCGGCTCGTTGCGGCACAGGAACGTGTACTCGGCCTGCGTCTCGGGGTGGCGATGCAGCATCGCCTGCCACATCGTGAACTTGTAGAGGTCGGTGTCGAGCAGGCTGGTGATGACGGGTTGCATCGCGTCTCCCGTCCCGACGATAGCAACACCCGCCGCGCGCCGGCTCAGCCGAGCAGCAGCTCGACCCGGCCGTCGGCGATCCGCGCCGGCCAGGTGGCGAGCGCGACCGCGGCCGGCGCCGCGGTGGCGGCGCCCGTGCGGACGTCGAAGCGGCCCTGATGATGCGGGCACTCGATCTCGTGGCCCTCGAGAAAGCCGTCGCAGAGCAGCGCGTCGCCGTGCGTGCAGCGGTTCGCGGTCGCGTAGACCGTCTCGCCGACGAGATGGAGCGCGATCTCGCGGCCAGCCGCGACGACCGCGATCGAGTCGCTCGCCGCGAAGTCGTCGAGCGTGGCGACCGCCGTCCACCCGGTCATTCGCGCACCCTCGGCGCGCGGCCGGTCCCGCCGAGCGGGACGGAGCGCCACGTTCGGATCGGCCATGCGGTGGCGCTCATAGCGGGTAGATGATCGAGTTCGGGATCATCTCGCTGTCGTAGACCAGCGTGCGGCTCGCGAACTTCCAGCCGGCCGGCGTGTCGACGACGACGTCGATCGTGCGGCCGACGTTGAACACCGTCGTCGGCCCATCGAGCTTGGTGCGAAAGACGGCGTAGTTCGCCTCGCTCTCGATCCTGCCCGGCGCGCACGCGCGCACGAGCGGCGGCCCGACGACGTGGCGCTGGTAGTACGGGTCGTGGAAGAGCGTCTCGCGGATGCCGTAGACGCGGTCCTTCAGCATCGCCTTGCTCTCGAACGCGAGCGTCGCCAGCGGCAGGTTCCGCTCGTGGTTCTCGCGCGGCACGAGCCGGTACGTGCAGTCGTCGACGAAGAACTCGGGCCAGAGGTCCCAGTCGCCCGAGTCGACCGCGGCCGCGTAATCGGCATACAGGCGCACGAGCGCCTGGAAGGTGGCGAAGTCGACGCCGTCCATCACCGGACCTGCGCGCTGCGCGCTCCGGTATTCGCCTCGGGAACGGCCCGTCGGCTCACGCTTCCATCACCTCGCGCCAGTAGCGGTACATGCCGCGGATCAGCGTCTCGGTGACCATGTGCTCGGTGTCGCCGACCTCGGTGCCGCCGAGCTCCGCGAGGGTGCGGTGAAAGGGCTTCTGCTCGAAGCCCTGCTGCGACAGCTCGATCACCTCGCCGTCGTCGGCGGAGACGAAGCCTGCGGGCCCGAAGAGGTTGGCCTGGCGGAGCCTGCGCTGCGTCATCTCCTCGCTGTCGTCGGCGAAGCCGAAGTGCGTCCAGACGAAGTCGAACGCGCCGTGCCCGTCGGGCTGGATGTGCCGCGTCGACACCGAGTTGACCTGCTGCTGCAGGATGACGCTCGGGAAGATCGTCGTCATCACGGCGGTCGGGCCGCGCCACCACGGCTCGGCGACGATGTCGAGGAACCTCGGGTCCTCGAGCTTCATGTCCTGCTTGAAGCTCGCGACCTGCGTCACCTGCTTCGCGTCCGACCCGGCGCCGGCCGAGCCGCGGGTCGAGATCATCGCGGCGTGGCGGAAGCGCTCGTCCATGACGAGGCGCGAGCGGTTGTCGGCGCGCCAGAGGCCGAACGTCACGAACCACGTGTGCAGCAGCCCCGGGTGGTACGGGTCCTTGATGTTTTCCTGCATCAGCTTCCAGTTGCCCGGGATGCGCTGGCGGTTGTAGCCGAGGAGCCTGAGCGCGCGGCCGTCGAACAGGCGGTCGAACCAGGGCACGATCGCGGCGCCGAGAAACTCCTCGAGCGGCTCGACGTCATGATCGAACGACGCGAAGACGACGCCGCCGCGGCTGGCAACCTTCAGCTTCGTCAAGCCGTTGGCCGCCGGATCGAAGTCGGCCGGCATGCCGCCCATGACCTTGCCGTCCTGCCTGACGCCGCGCCGGAACGGCACACCCTGCAGGTCGCCCTTGAGCGAATAGTTCCACTGGTGGTACGGGCAGGTGAAGTCCCTGCGGTTGCCGCTGCGCGCCCGGCAAAAGCTCATGCCGCGGTGCGCGCACACGTTCTCGACGACGTGGATCTCGCCGTCGAGCGCGCGCACGAGCACCACCGAGCGCTCGCCGACGACGGTGCGCTTGAAGTCGCCCGGGTTCGGGACCTCGGCCTCGAGGCCGACGTAGCACCAGTGGCGCCTGTAGAAGAAGCGCTCGAGCTCGCGCCGGTGCAGTTCCTCGCTCGTGTACGCCGCGAACGGAACGCGGCTCGTCCCTTCGCCCTCCCAGACCGGCAGGGCGGGAAAGACGGTGTCGATCGTCGATCGGTCCATGCGGCCTCCCGCGGGAAGCCTCGACTGTGCACGAATTCGACGGTCGAAGGGTGTCGCTGCCTCAGCGCCGCTTGACGGCGCGGCCGGCGACCAGCATCTGGTAGCGCTGGTCGCGGTGATCGAGTTCCTCGCCGCGCAGGTCGTCGGTGCACAGGCCCTGCAGGAACGCGGTCGACGCGAGCACGTTGCCGTACGCCTCGACCTCGACGTTGGCGCTGCCGAACGGCTCGCCGAGCAGCCTGCCGAGCGACTGCGCCGTGAAGCGCCAGTACTCGCCCCAGCGGTCGCGGTCGTACGGGCTCATCTGGCTGATGCCGGGCACCGTCGCGAGCAGCACGCCGCGCGGCCTGAGGATGCGATGGATCGTGCGCAGCGCCGAGCGCACGTCGTAGATGTAGGTGAGCGTCTGCGTGCAGATGAAGCAGTCGAACGTATCGCTCGGCAGCGCGTTGTCGCCGGCGAGGTCGCCGACCAGCGTCGCCTTCGGGTTCGAGTCGTCGGCGTGCAGGATGTCGCTGCGCGTGACGCGCCTGCCGCCATAGGCGCGCGTGTAGGTGTCCTCGGCGACCTCGAGCACGTGGCCGCGGATGTCGTCGGCGTTGCGGCGCAGGAAGTCCTCGATGTAGTGGCGGTCGACGGGCTTGCCGCGGCCGAGGCCGAA
Source organism: Caldimonas sp. (assembly GCA_035701945.1). GTDB lineage: Bacteria > Pseudomonadota > Gammaproteobacteria > Burkholderiales > Burkholderiaceae_C > Schlegelella_A. Next base: position 10,736 of record DASSRF010000460.1, read on the forward strand.
GCCGGCGTCGACCGGCGTGATGCGGCGCAGGTCGCCGAGGTCGATCGTGGAAGTCGTGTCGTTCATGCGGTCTTCGGCTCACGCGGGAGCAGACCGCACGAATGGCAACCGGCGCGCCCGCGCGGCCGCGCCGGGCGCGCGAGGCTCAGTGCATGTCCGGGTTCGGGCGCAGCACCGCGATGGCCGCGCCCTGCGGGTCGCCGATGACGGCGAAGCGGCCGACGTCCGGGATGTCGGACGGCGGCACGACGACCATCGCGCCGAGCTCCTTCGCGCGCACGACCGTCGCGTCGGCATCTTCGACGCAGACGTACGGCGTCCACATCGTCGGCACCGCGGCGGCGGGCGCCTTCATCAGGCCGGCACGGCCCTTGCCGCCGGCCTTGAGGACGTAGTAGATCGCGTCGGGCATCGCCATCTCGTCGTGATCGAACGAGAACACCTTCTCGTAGAACGCGAGCGCGGTCTTCTCGTCCTGCGTCGTCAGCTCGTTCCAGATCCAGCCGCCGGCCGGAGTCGTCTCGACGTCGGGCGGGTCGCCCTGGTTGCCGCGCCAGAGCGAGAAGACGCCGCCGGTCGGGTCGGCGACGGTGGCCATGCGGCCGACGGGGCCGACGTCGATCGGCGCGACGATGCTCTTCGCGCCGGCGGCGATCGCCGCCTTGTACGAAGCGTCGACGTCCTGGACCGAGAGGTACGACATCCACTGCGTCGGCGCACCTGCGCGGGTGCGCGCGTAGCCGCCGATGCCGTCGTTGCCGTTGTGGATCATGACGTACGGATCGGTGCCGGCCATCGCGATGACCTCGGCGTTCCAGCCGAACAGCTTGCTGTAGAACGCGCGCGCGGCTTGGACGTCGTTGGATTGGTGCTCGAACCAGACGAACTTTCCTGGCAGGTGGGCCATGTGGGCTCCTTGGTGATCGGGTGAAGGGTCGTCCGCAGGCGCTGTGCGCGGCGGCCGGCCTGCCATTCGGCGAGCCTCGGCGGCGAATGTCAAGAGCGATGACACGAGCATCGTCGGCGACAGAGCGGTTGCGCACCGCGCACGCGGGCGGTGGAGAATCGGCCGCCTCCCCACCGCGGATCCACCATGCGCCGTCTTCGCCTCGCCCTGCCCCTCCTCGCCGCGACGCTCGCGGCGTGCGTCTCGTCGTCGTCGCCGCCGGGGCCGTCGAGCGACCGGCGCGCGCTCGACGCGATCGACACGCTCGTCGTCATCTACGCCGAAAACCGCGCGTTCGACACGCTCTTCGGGCTCTACCCCGGTGCCGACGGCATCCCCGGGGTGAACCCGACCGCGGTCGGCAGCTACGCGCCGCAGCGCGACCGCGACGGCAGCGTGCTCGCGACGCTGCCGCCGGCGTGGGACGGCCTGATGGCGCGCAACCAGCCGCTCGCGATTCCGGAAGATCAGACGCGCGGGCTCGCCAACCGCCCGTTCCTGCTCAACGGCCCGAACGCGCTCGCCGGCGGCAAGGGCGTCGTCGTGCCGATCGAGCAGATGACGCGCAACCTCGTCCACCGCTACTACAACAACATCATGCAGATCAACGGCGGCAGCAACGACGGCTTCGCCGCGTGGTCGAATGCGGGCGCCCTCTCGATGGGCTATTACGACGGCAGCAAGCTCGCGATGTGGCAGGTCGCGCGCCGCTACACGCTCGCCGACCACTTCTTCATGGGCGCTTTCGGCGGCTCGTTCTTCAATCACCAGTACCTGATCTGCGCCTGCGCTCCCGAGTACCCCGACGCCGATCGCTCGCCGGCGAAGGATCTGATCAGCACGATCGAGACCGACGCGCGCGGCCGCGTCCGCCTCGTCAGCGCGGCCAACGCGGCGAGCAGCGCGCTCGCCGGCCCGCCGCGGTACGTGCGCGACGGCGACCTGACGCCGAAGGACGAGCGCGGCATGTTCCATGCGGTGAACACGATGCAGCCGGCGTACCAGCCGAGCGGCATCGCCGCCGCGCCGGGCGGCGACGCGCGCTACGGCAACCCCGCGGATCCGCACACGCTGCCCGCGCAACGCGCCGCGACGATCGGCGACCGCCTCGACGCCAAGGGCGTCTCGTGGGCCTGGTACTCGGGCGCGTGGAACGCGGCGAGCGCGCTGACGCCGGCGGCGCGCGACATCATCTACAAGGGTGACGTCCGCTTCCAGCCGCACCACCAGCCGTTCAACTACTACGCCGCGTTCGATCCGGCGACGCGCGCCGACTACCGCGCAGCGCACCTGAGGGACTTCGAGAGCCAGTTCCTCGCCGACGCCGCTGCCGGCAAGCTCCCCGCCGTCTCGTTCTACAAGCCGCAAGGCAACCTCAACCAGCATCCCGGCTCGAGCACCGTCGCCGCCGGCGACGCGCACCTCGCGTCGGTCGTCGCCGCGCTCGAGAAGAGCCCGCAATGGCCGCGCATGCTCGTCGTCGTCACCTACGACGAGAACGGCGGCTTCTGGGACCACGCGCGCGTGCCGAAGGGCGACCGCTGGGGGCCGGGGACGCGCGTGCCGGCGATCATCGTCTCGCCGCTCGCGAAGAAGGGGTTCGTCGACAAGACGCCGTACGACACGGGGTCGGTCCTGCGCTTCATCACCCGGCGCTGGAACCTCGCGCCGCTGCCGGGCGTCGAGGCGCGCGACCGGGCGCTCGCCGCCAACGGCGAGCCGCCGATGGGCGACCTGACCGCGGCGCTCGAGTCGCCGAGGTGAGCACAGCGACCGCGCCGCGCGCGCCGCAGGAGGCGCGCGACGTCAGCGTGCACGGCGATCCGCGCAGCGACGAGTACCACTGGCTGCGCGACCGCGACGACCCGCGAACGCTCGCCTACCTGCGCGCCGAGAACGCGTACGCCGACGCCTGGTTCGCTCCGCACGCCGCGCTGAAGGAGCAGCTCTACCAGGAGATGGTCTCGCGCATCCAGCAGGACGACGACTCCGTGCCGATGC
>DASSRF010000461.1:0-3753 GCA_035701945.1 Caldimonas sp.
GAAGGCGCGCGAGACGCTGGCGCGCGCGTTCGCCGTGCCGAACGCCGCCGCGAGCTTCGAATCGCTGCTTGCCACGCCGGGTCTGCGCACCGTGTACATCGCGTCGAACCATGCGTCGCACGCGCCGTACGCCGTCGAGGCGCTCGCGCGCGGGCTCGACGTCTACGTCGAAAAGCCGGTCGCGGTGAACTTCGAACAGCTCGTGCAGCTCGAGCGCGCGCGCCGCGGCGCGCGCGGCCGCCTCTTCGCGGGCTACAACCGGCCGTTCTCGGCGGCGATCGCCGACCTGCGCAAGACGATGCCGATCGGCGACGCACCGTTCACGATGCAGTGCTTCGTCGCCGGCCACGTGCTGCCCGCCGACCACTGGTACCGCCGTCCCGGCGAGGGTACGCGCGTGTGCGGCAACATCGGCCACTGGCTCGACCTCTTCGTCCACGTCGTCGCCTGGCGAGGGCTGCCCGACCGGCTCGAGATTGCCGTCGCTTCGTCCGACCCGCGCGAGCCCGACGACAATCTGACGATCGCGATCACGAGCGACCGCGGCGACCTCTTCTCGGTGACGCTCAGCGCGCGCTCGGAGCCGTTCGAAGGCATCAACGAATCGATCCACGTCCAGCATGGCGAGACCCTCTGCAAGATCGACGACTTCCGGCAGAGCACCGTCTGGCGCGCCGAACGCGTGCTGCGCCGCCGCTATTGGCCCAAGGACGTCGGCCACCGCGCCGCGCTGCTGCAGCCGTTCGACGACTCGCGCCGACGCGACTGGAGCGAGGTCGTCGCCTCGACGCTGCTGATGCTGCAGATCGCCGACATGGTCGAGCACGGCACGCGCAGCGCGACGTTCTCGTTCGCCGAGAGCACCGCGCGGCTCGCACGCGCGGTCGAAGCGCCATGAAGCAGGTCCTGCAGCACCTCCGCGACGGCACGACCGAGGTCGCCGACGTCCCCTGCCCCGCCGCGGGAAGCGGCCAGCTCCTGATCCGCACGTCGCGCACGCTCGTCTCCGCGGGCACCGAGCGCATGCTCGTCGACTTCGGCAAGGCGAGCTGGATCGACAAGGCGCGCCAGCAGCCCGACAAGGTGCGGATGGTGATCGACAAGATCCGCACCGACGGCCTCGGCCCGACGCTCGACGCGGTGCGCAACAAGCTCGACCAGCCGCTGCCGATGGGCTACTGCAACGTCGGCACCGTCGTCGAGGTCGGCGCCGGAGTGGGCGGGTTCGCGATCGGCGACCGCGTCGCGTCGAACGGCCGCCATGCCGAGATGGTCGCGGTGCCGGCGAACCTGTGCGCCAGGGTGCCCGACGGCGTCGCCGACGACGACGCCGCGTTCACGGTGCTCGGCGCGATCGCGCTGCAGGGGATCCGGCTCGCGCAGCCGACGCTCGGCGAGGCGGTCGTCGTCACCGGCCTCGGCCTGATCGGGCTCCTCACCGTGCAACTGCTGCGCGCGCACGGCTGCCGCGTCCTCGGCATCGACCTCGACCGCGCCAAGCTCGCGCTCGCCGCGCGCTTCGGCGCCGATGTCGTCGACCTGAGCGCAGGCGAGGACCCGGTGCGCGCCGCCGAGGCGTTCTCGCGCGGGCGCGGCGTCGACGCCGTCCTCATCACCGCGGCGACGCGCAGCAACGAGCCGGTCCACCAGGCGGCGCAGATGTGCCGCAAGCGCGGCCGCATCGTGCTCGTCGGCGTCGCCGGCCTCGAGCTCGCTCGCGCCGACTTCTACGAGAAGGAGCTGACGTTCCAGGTCTCGTGCTCGTACGGCCCGGGCCGCTACGACCCGGCGTACGAGGAAGGCGGCAACGACTATCCGGTCGGCTTCGTGCGCTGGACCGAGCAGCGCAATTTCGAGGCAGTGCTCGACATGCTCGCCGCCGGCGCGCTCGCAGTCGCTCCGCTCGTCTCGCACCGCTTCGCGATCGCGCGCGCCGACGAGGCGTACGCCCTCGTCGGCGGCAGCGCGCCGTCGCTCGGCATCGTGCTCGAGTATCCGCAGCATCCGCACGCCGACGCGGCAGCGAGGGTGCGAAGCGTCGCCGTCTCGCAGCGCGAGGCTGCGCCCGCACCGTCCACCGCCGCCGCTGCCGCTTCACCGTCCTCCTCGACGCCGACGCTCGGCTTCATCGGCGCCGGCAACTACGCGACCGCGGTGCTGATCCCGGCGTTCGCCGCCACCGGCGCGCGGCTGCACACGGTCGCTTCGGCGGGCGGCGTCAGCGGCGTCCACGCTGCGCGCAAGTTCCGGCTCGCGAACGCGACCACCGACACTGCGGCGCTCCTCGCCGAGCCGGCGATCGACAGCGTCGTCGTGACGACGCGGCACGACAGCCACGCGCGCTTCGTCCTCGCCGCGCGCGCCGCCGGCAAGCACGTCTTCGTCGAAAAGCCGCTCTGCCTCACGCTCGACGAGCTCGAGCGGATCGCCGCCGCGTACCGCGAGCCTTCGCCGCTCCTGATGGTCGGCTTCAACCGCCGCTTCGCGCCGCACGTGCAGAAGATGCGCGCGCTGCTCGCGTCGACGCCGGGGCCGAAGTCGATCGTCGTCACCGTCAACGCCGGCGCGATCCCCGCGTCGCACTGGACGCAGGACCCTGCCATCGGCGGCGGCCGCATCGTCGGCGAAGCCTGCCACTTCATCGACCTCGCCCGCCATCTCGCCGGCGCACCGATCCGCGGCCACAGCGCGCATGCGCTCGCGTCGGCAAGCGGCGACAGCGCGACGATCTCGCTGACGTTCGACGACGGCTCGATCGCCGCGGTGCACTACCTCGCGACCGGCAGCAAGGCGTTCCCGAAGGAGCGCGTCGAGGTCTTCGCCGGCGGCCGCGTGCTCCAGCTCGACAACTTTCGCCGTCTCACCGGCTTCGGCTGGCCGGCGTTCTCGTCGCTGCGCCTGTGGCGGCAGGACAAGGGCCAGCGTGCGTGCGCGCAGGCGTTCGTCGACGCGGTCAGGGACGGCGGCGCGGCGCCGATCGCGCTCGCCGAGCTGCTCGAAGTCTCGCGCGTCACCATCGAGATCGCCGAGTCGCTGCGATCGCCCGCGGCATGACGGCACCGCGGATCGACATCGTCGCCGGCGCGCGACCGAACTTCATGAAGGTCGCACCGATCATCCGCGCGCTGCGCGAGCGCGCCGCCGCGGGCGGGACGCTGCGCTACCGGCTCGTCCACACCGGCCAGCACTACGACCAGCGGATGTCGGGCGACTTCTTCGCACAGCTCGAGATCCCCGAGCCCGACGTCAACCTCGAGGTCGGCTCGGGCAGCCACGCCGAGCAGACCGCCGCGATCATGGTCGGCTACGAGCGGCTGCTCGTCGCCGACCGCAGCGACCTCTGCCTCGTCGTCGGCGACGTGACGTCGACGATGGCGTGCGCGATCGCCGCGCAGAAGCTGTGCGTCCCGGTCGCGCACGTCGAGGCCGGGATCCGCTCGGGCGACTGGTCGATGCCCGAGGAGATCAACCGGATGGTGACCGACGCGATCACCAACCACTTCTTCACGACGAGCGAAGTCGCGAACGCGAACCTGCGCCGCGCCGGAGTCGGCGACGAGCGGATCCACTTCGTCGGCAACACGATGATCGACACGCTGCTCGCGCAGCGGACGCGGTTTCGTCCGCCGTCGTTCTGGGACTCGGCGGGCCTCGCGCGCGGCAACTACTTCGTGATGACGCTGCACCGGCCGGCGAACGTCGACTCGCCGGAGTCGTTCGCCGCACTGCTCGCCGCCGTCGCCGAAGCGTCAC
>DASSRF010000462.1:0-5581 GCA_035701945.1 Caldimonas sp.
CATCACCAGCATCGACGGCACGACGACCCAGTTGCGGCCCTTGCGGTCCATCACCTTGCCGGCCGGATAGAAGACGAGCATGTCGATGCCGCCGGCGAGGCCGTAGATCAGCGACGTCGCCGCCGCGTCGAGGCCGATGCCTTCGGCCCAGAGCGGGATCACCGCCTGCCGCGACGCGCGCACCGCCGCGACGAGCAGGGCGCCGACGCCGACGGTGAGGAACACCTTGGCGTGGTGGCTGCCGACCGAGCGCAGCGTCGGTGCGACCCGGGCGTCGGCGCTGTCGGGCGTTGCCGCCGCGCTAGGGTGCGGCGGCAGCTCGGGCATCCGCATCGCGACGAACGCAGCGGCGACGAGCGAAGCGACGCCGGCCCAGTACGCGCCGGCGAGGCCGAACGCGTGGATGCAAGCGGCGCCGAGGACCGGGCCGACGAAGAGGCCGATCCGCATCACGCCGCCGAGCGTCGAGAGCGCGCGCGCCCGGAAGTGGAACGGCACCGCGTCGGTGAGATAGCTCTGGCGCGCGAGCCCGAACACCGCCGCGGCCATGCCGACCATGAAGACGCCGATCGCGAACGCCCAGAGCGCAGTCGCGACGACGCAGATCAGCATGCCGAGCGCGCACCACGCCGAAGCGCCGACGATCGCCCAGCGCTCGCCCCAGCGCGCGGTGACGAGCGACGCTGGAATGTTGGAGACGAGCGAGCCGATCCCGATCAGCGTCACCATCAACGCGGCGAGAGCGACCGAGCCGCCGAGCTGGCGAACGGTGAGCGCGATGACGGGCAGGATCGCGCCTTCGCCGAGCGCGAAGAGCAGCGTCGGTCCGAACGCGGCGACGGCGATCTCGCGCAGGCGAAAGGCGGGGTCGTTCACGTGCGGCGACGAGGGCGCATGTCTCTTCTTTGGCGAGCAGCTTAGCCGCACAGCCCGTGCAGCGCCGTCCTGCGGAGCCGCGACGACGACGCTATCCTCGCGCGGGCAGGCGACTTGCCAACCCGAACCATCGCGTCTGCCGGAGGAGCTGGATGGCCATCCTGACGAACCGCGCCGCGGACACCCGCGACCGCGGCATCGATTCCGCGCTGCTGATCCTGCGCCTGGTGCTCGGGATCCTGGTGCTGCTCCATGGCATCAGCAAGCTGCCACCGCCGCCGGCGGGAATCGCCGACACGCTCGTCAAGGCGAACCTGCCCGCCGTGCTCGCGTACGGCGTCTACGTCGGCGAGATCGTCGCGCCGATCCTGCTCATCATCGGCGTGTGGACCCGCCTGGCCGCGATCCTGATCGCGATCAACATGGTCGTTGCCGTGCTCGCCGCGCACACGGCAGATCTGTTCAGCCTCGGCGAGCAGGGCGGCTACGCGCTCGAGCTGCAGGCGATGTTCCTGTTCGTCGCGATCGCGCTGGCGTTGACGGGCGCCGGTCGGCTCAGCGTCGGCGGCCGCTACGGACCGATGAACTAGCCGCCCGGCGAAACGGCGCCGAAGCCGCCGGCGCGTCGACGCTGCGCGCTCGCCGGCCCGCTGAGCAGCGCGACGAAGCGCTCGGCAGCGTCGACATCGCGCGCCGACGTCGCGAGGGCTGCGGTGTAGACGGTCGCGAGCGCGTGCGGCGGCGGCAGCGCGCCGGCGAGCGCGAGCCCGGGCGTGTAGCGGATCTCGGTTTCCTGCGTGCAGCCGAGCGCGCCGTCGTCGCCGCTCGCGGCGAGCGCGTGCATCGCGGTCGCGCCGTTCGGGTGCTCGCGAAGCCGCGATGCGAGGCGATCGCCGATGCCGAGCGCGGCGAGGACGGCGACGGCGTGCGCTCCGGCGGTCGAGCGCTTCGCGTCGGGAATGTAGAGCGCGGTCGCTGCGAGCAGCGCCGACCTGAGCGCGTCGGCGTTCGCGATGTCGGGCGGCCGCACGCCCTCGCGCACCGCGACCGAAGTCTCGACGCGGCCGATCGCGCGCGCCGAGCCGGCGCGCAGCGCGCCGCTCGCGACGAGCGCGGAGACCATCGCGTCGGTGGCGACGAAGACGTCGCACTGCGCGCCGGCGGCGAGCTCGTCGCGCATCGCGCCGACGGCGCCGAACTTCGCTTCGAGGCGAACCCCGGCGCTCGCCTCGAAGCCCGCTTGCAGCGCGAGGACGAGGCCCTTGACGGCGCCAGCGCAGAGCAGGTGAAGATCGGCCATCGTGCGCCGAAGCTAGCGCGGCGCGATCATTGCTCGGGCTTCGCGCCCGAGACCTTGACGATGTGCGCCCACTTGACGATGTCGTCGTTGAGGTACTTCGTGAACTCGGCGACGCTCATCGTCATCGGAACCGCACCCTGGACGCGCCACGCCTTGACGACGTCGGGATTGGCGACGATCCTGCCGACCTCGGCGTTGAGGCGCGAGACGATCTGCGGCGGCGTGTTCTTCGGCGCCATCAGCCCGAGCCAGATCGTCGCCTCGTAGCCCGGCACGCCGGCCTCGGCGATCGTCGGCACGTCGGGCATCACCTCGGAGCGGGTCTTCCCGGTCGTGCCGAGCGCCTTCACCTTGCCTTGGCGGACGTGCTCGGTCATCGTCGTCACGGCGTCGAACATCAGGTCGACCTGGCCGCCGAGGACGTCGGTGCGCGCGCCCGAGCTGCCCTTGTACGGGATGTGCAGGATCGAGACGCCCGCCAGCGCCTTGAACAGCTCGCCCGCCATGTGGTACGGCGTCCCCGGCCCCGACGACGCGTACGTCAGCGCGCCTGGCTTCGCCTTCGCGGCGGCGATCAGCTCGTGCACGCTCGACACCGGCAGGCCGCTGCGCGCGACGAGGACGAGATCCGACGAGTTGATCGGCGCGATCGGCGCGAAGTCGCGCATCAGCTGGAACGGCTTGGTCGAGATCAGCGACTCGTTGACGGTGTGCGTGTTCGACATCAGGAGCAGCGTGTAGCCGTCGGGCGCGCTCTTGGCGACCGCGTCGGTGCCGATGATCGATCCCGCGCCGGGGCGATCGTCGACGATGAACGTCTGCCCCATCGACTGCTGCAGCCGCTCGGCGAGAAAGCGCGCGTAGACGTCGGCCGGGCCGCCGGCGGCGAACGGCACGATGATCCGCACCGGCTTGGACGGATACGCGTCCTGCGCGAAGGCAGGCGCCGCCGCGACGGCGGCGAGCGCGCAGACGAACGCCCGCGAGGCGCGGGCAAACGAAGTGAGGGTGATCATCGACGCTCCAGTTCGATCGGCGATGCTAATGTCGGCGAAACGAAGGAGTTTTTGCATGCGCGTTTGCCTGACCACGTTTCGCACCCTGCTGCTCGCTTCGCTCGTCGCCGCCGCATCGGCGGCGAACGCGCAAGCCTGGCCCGACCGCCCGATCACGATGATCGTTCCGTTCCCGCCCGGCGGCGTCGCCGACACCGTCGCCCGGCCGGTCGCCGAGGCGCTCGGCCGCGAGCTCAAGCAGTCGGTCGTCGTCGAGAACCGCGCCGGCGCCGGCGGCGCGCTCGGCATCGGCGTCGCGGCGCGCGCCGCGCCCGACGGCTACACGATCCTGATGAGCCTGTCGTCGATCTCGATCCTGCCCGAGGCCGACAAGATCCTCGACCGCAAGCCCCAGTACCAGCTCTCGCAGTTCAAGCCGATCGCGCGCTTCACCGCCGACCCGACGGTGCTCGTCGTGCGCGCCGACGCGCCGTGGAAGACCTTCGCCGAGTTCCTCGCCGACGTCCGCGCGCACCCCGGCAAGTACAACTACGGCAGCTCGGGCAACTACGGGACGATGCACGTGCCGATGGAGATGCTGAAGGCCGAGGCCGGCTTTCGCATGACGCACATCCCGTACACCGGCGCCGGCCCCGCGGTCGTCGCGCTGCTCGCCGGCCAGGTCGACGCGCTCGCGAGCGGGCCGGCGAGCGTCGTCCAGCAGATCCAGGCAGGCAAGCTCCGCGCGCTCGCGCACTGGGGCGACCATGCGCTGATGGGGCTGCCCGACGTGCCGAGCCTGAAGCAGCTCGGCCACCCGGTGCAGTTCGCGCAGTGGTCGGCGCTCTTCGTTCCCGCGGCGACTCCCGACGAGATCGTCAAAAAGCTGCGCGCGGCGGCGGCGAAGGCTGCAGCCGACCCGACCGTTCGCCAGGTCATCGCCAAGGCCGGCAGCCCGGTCGAGTACCTCGACGCTCCGGAGTTCCAGGCGTACTGGGACGCCGACGCAGCGCGGATGACGAAGGCGGTGCGCGCGGTCGGCAAGGTCGAGTGAGCGCAGGCGCGCGTGCGCGCGCCGCAGCGTGACGGTGCAAGAATCGCCGCCGTCATCGCCCCTGACTTCGAGGAGATTCCCACGATGCATCGTTCGCTCCGCCGCGCCGCCGTCGCGGCTTCCCTGCTCGCCGCAGCCGCATTCGCCGATGCCGCCGGCACCGTCGGCACCACGTTCCCCGCGGGCTTTCCCGCGATCGAGGACGCATCGCTGACCGGCAAGACGCTGCTCGGGTTCGGCGCCGCCGGCAAGGTGACGCGCACGCCGGTCGTCTTCGTCCACGGCAACAACGACACGCCGTATCCGACCGCGTGCAATCCGTTCGGCCGCGTCCAGGCGTTCGCGCAGTTCCTCGCCGACGGCGGCTACGCGACGAGCGAGCTGTGGGCGCTCGGCTACGAAGGCGACCAGTGCGATCTCATCGCCGACCAGACGCGCCGCTCGAGCATCGCGCACACCAACGCGGCCAACGTTCCCGATCTGCGCCGCTTCGTCCGTGCCGTGCTCGCCTTCACCGGAGCGAAGGAGGTCGACATCGTCGCGCACAGCCTCGGCGTCACGATCGTGCGCGAATGGATGCGGCAGGACGGCGCCGGCCGCGTCGTGCGTCGCTTCGTCGCGATCGACGGACCGAACCAGGGCATCATCAACTGCTCGCCCGACCCCGCGAACTACTGGCAGGCGGCTGGCGCCGGCGGCTTCACGCCGTCGAGCGAGGTCTGCCAGGAGCTCGGCTCGCCGCGGACGCCGTTCCTGCAACTGCTCAACGGCAGCGACCTGCGCCGCGAGAACCGCGCCGGCAGGACGCTCGTCATCCGCAACGGCGACAAGAGCTTCGTCTACTTCCCGCTCCAGGACGGCGTCATCGCGCCGGTGCCGGCGATCGACTCGTTCGGCATTCCGACCGACTTCTCGCACAGCGCGAGCCTGCGCGGCGCCCGCGAGATCTCGCTCACGGGCCAGGGCGCGTACGACCCGGTCCTGCAGTCGTCGCACCTCGGCATCCTCAACTCGCCGCAGACCTGGCAGGCGACGCTCGACTTCCTGAACGCGAAGGGCGGGCACGACGATTGACGCGCCCGCGGCGGCGGACGTGGCCACGACGTTCGCCGCGTCCGGGTCCCAGCATCGCCGCTGCGCGCGGCGCGCATCGCGCCGCCCGGCGCCGCGCTCACAACGAGCCGCGGTACTGCTGGTGCAGGCCGTCCATGCGCGACACCTGGCCGGCGCTGAACGTCGTCATGCAGGCGTCGTCGGTGTAGTCCATGAAGTTGGTGATCGGGTCGGGCCCGACCTGACGCGGCCGCGAGCACGAGTCGCGGCCGACCGGGCAACCGAAGGCCGCCGAGCGCTCGG
>DASSRF010000463.1:0-4759 GCA_035701945.1 Caldimonas sp.
AGAGCCTCAACGTCAAGCGCGAGGAAGTCCTCGAGATGGAGACGCGCCTCTCGGGCGGCGACGTCGCGCTCGAGCCGCAGGTCGACGACGGCGAGGAGAGCTATGCGCCGATCTCGTACCTCGCCGACGAGAGCAGCGAACCGACGCGCGTCATCGAGAGCAAGAACCGCGACTGGCTCGCCGGCGACGGCATCGCGCTCGCGCTCGATTCGCTCGACGCGCGCAGCCGCCGGATCGTCGAGGAGCGCTGGCTCAAGGTCAACGACGACAGCTCGGGCGGCATGACGCTGCACGACCTGGCGGGCGAATACGGCGTCAGCGCCGAGCGCATCCGCCAGATCGAGGTCGCCGCGATGAAGAAGATGCGCAAAGCCCTGGCGCACGCGGCCTAGCCGCGCGCGCCCGAGCTTCGCGCCCTTCTTCGAAGGCAGGGCTGCTCCCTCCCCAGCTTCGCTCCCCTCCCTCCGGGAGGGAGGGGCCGGTCCCTTCGGGACCGATGACAAACGGCCCCTCGGGGCCGTTTGTTTTACGCGGAGAGGAGCTGCTTGAGGTCGCCGGCAAGGAGCTTGGTGTCGGCGCCGTAGGGCACGAAGAGGCGGACCCGGCCGGCCGGATCGAAGACGAACGAGGCGGCGCTGTGGTCCATCGTGTAGCTGCCTGGCGTCTTGCCCGGCACCTTGGCGTAGAAGACCTTGAACTCCTTCGCCGCGGCCTTCGTCTGCTCGGCGTCGCCGCGCAGGCCCACGACGTTCGGGCCGAAGTTGGCGAGGTACGCCTTCAGGATTTCCGGCGTGTCACGCTCGGGGTCGATCGTGACGAAGACGGTCTGCAGCCGGTCGCCGTCGGCGCCGAGCTGGGTGCGGATCTGCGCCAGCTCGGCCATCGTCGTCGGGCAGACGTCGGGGCACTGGGTGTAGCCGAAGAAGACGACGACGACCTTGCCGCGCCAGTCGGCGAGGCTGCGCGGCTTGCCGTCGGCATCGGGCAGCTCGAGCTTGCGCGCGAACTCGGCTCCGGTGATGTCGGTGAAGTGGAAGGTCGGCTTGCTGCCGACGCCGGCGACCCGGTCGCAGCCGCCGAGGACGGCGAGCGCCCCGATCGCGAACGCGCGGCGGCTGGTGGTCATGCGACGAGCGGCCAGAGATAGTGATCGACGAGGAGCGCCGCGAAGAGCAGCGTCAGGTGGACGATCGAGAAGCGGAAGGTGCGGCGCGCGAGCGCGTCCGAGTAGCTGCGCCAGAGCCGCCACGCGTAGCCGCTGAACATCGCGCCGAGGACGATCGCGGCGGCGAGGTAGATGCCGCCGCTGAAGCCCGCGACGAAGGGCAGCAGCGTCGCCGCGAACAGCACGAGCGTGTACAGCAGGACGTGCAGGCGCGTGAACTCGGAGCCGTGCGTCACCGGCAGCATCGGCAGGCCGGCGCGGCGGTAGTCCTCGGCGCGGTAGAGCGCGAGCGCCCAGAAGTGCGGCGGCGTCCAGACGAAGATGATGAGGCTGAGGATCAGCGCTTCCGGCCCGACCTCGCCGCGCATCGCTGCCCAGCCGAGCACCGGAGGCATCGCCCCGGACGCACCGCCGATGACGATGTTCTGCGGCGTCAACGGCTTCAGCACCAGCGTGTAGACGATGGCGTAGCCGACGAAGGTCGCGAGCGTCAGCCACATCGTGAGCGCATTGACGGCAAGGCCGAGGACCGCGCTGCCGGCGACGCCGAGCACCGCCGAGAAGGCGAGCGCCTGCATCGGCGTCAGCTCGCCGGTGGCGGTCGCTCGCCACGACGTGCGAGCCATGCGCCGGTCGATGTGCTGCTCGACGAGGCAGTTGAACGCCGCCGCCGCTGCCGCGACCAGCCAGATCCCGGCGATGCCGAACAGCGCCGGCCGCCATTCGGGCAGCCCGGGCGACGCCAGCAGCATGCCGATCGCCGCGCAGAAGACGATCAGCTGGACGACGCGCGGCTTGGTCAGCGCGCGGTACTGGCGCAGCTTGGTGCCGAGCGAGACGACGCGCGGGGCGGTGGAAGCGAGCGCGTCGGACATCAGCCGATCCTAGTCCGCAGCGCCGGCGCAGGCGACGTCGCGTGCCGCTCTTCGACGTGCACGCGCGCGAACGCGCGCGGCGCGCTGCGCGCGATCAGCAGGGTGAGGACGACGACGAGCGCGGCAGCGCCGCCGGTGTGCGCGACGGCCGCGAGGAGCGGCCAGCCGAGCACGACGTTGCCGAGGCCGCTCGCCACCTGCCATGCCGCGATGCCGAGCAAGCCCAGTGCCCACGGCCGCATCGCCGCGCCCGCGGCGCGCAGTCGCCACGCGAGCAGCAGCAGCGCAGGAACGAGAACGAGCGCGCCGATCCGGTGCGCCATGTGGATCGCGGTCAGCGCTGCGAACGGCAGATAGCCCTCGCCGCCGCTCTGGCCGAGCGGGCGGGCGACGACGAAGCCGGCAGCGCTCATGTCGGGCCACCAGCTGCCCTGGCAGGTCGGGAAGTCGCGGCACGCGAGGACGGCGTAGTTGCTGCTGACCCAGCCGCCGAGCGCCGCCTGAGCGACCGTCAGCGCGGCCACCGCGAGCAGCCCGCGCCGCAACGCCGGCGCTAGCGCGAGCGGCCGCGGCCCGTAGTGTTCGGCCTGGACCGCGAGCAGCGCGAGCAGGCCGTAGCCGGCGAGCAGGTGCAGCGTGACGATCGCCGGATAGAGCCGCATCGTGACCGTCAGCGCGCCGAACGCGCCTTGCATGCAGATCCAGGCGAGCGTCAGCAGTGCCCAGCGCGCGCTGATCCGGCCGCCGCTTCGCCTCGCCGCGCGCAGCGCCATCGCGAGCAGCACGATGACGAGAAAGCCGATCGCGGTCGCGGCGTAGCGGTGCAGCATCTCGACCCATGCCTTCGACGCGGTCACCGGCCCGGTCGGAACCGCGGCCTCGGCGGCTGCGATGCTGGTGCCGGCGCCGATCGGGCTCGCGTGCCCGTAGCAGCCGGGCCAGTCGGGGCAGCCGAGGCCCGAATCGCTGAGCCGCGTGTACGCGCCGAGGAGGACGAGGTCGAAGGTGAGGAAGAGGACGAGCCAGGCGAACGCCTGCAGGCGAAGCGCGGGCGCGTCGGCCTGGCGGCGCCGCCAGCTCCACGCGAGCGGCAGCAGCGCGATCAACGTGCCGACGCCGAGGATGCTCGCGAGCGGCGCGAGGTCGTAGGCGGGGACGGTCGGATTCATCGCGTCACCGTCCGGGCTGGTCCCATCCCGCCGATGCGCCGAGCAGGCGGTCGAGGTCGCGCTTCAGGCGCGCCGGGTCGGCGTCGACCGGAACGCGCATCATCCAGTCGCCGCGCGGATCGACGAGATAGAGATGGTCCTCGAGCGCGCGCCCCGGCGCGGCGGCGAGCCAGCCGGCGAGCGCGGCGCGCGGCGTGCGCAGCACCGTCGTCGTCGCGAACGTCGCCTTGGCGTCGGCGGTCGCGGCGATCGCGCGCAGCGTCTCCGGCCGCGGCGACGCTTCGTCGTCGACGAGCCAGACCTTGTCGACGCGGCCCTGCTGAGCGCCGAGCGCGGCGTGGAGCTGGCGCTGCAGCCAGAGGTGCCGCTCGCAGAGCGCGTCGCAGGCACCCCCGGCGACGACGACGAAGAGCCACTGGCCAGCGAGCGACCGCGGCGCGACGGCACTGCCGCCGAGATCGACGAGCGGCAGCGACGCCGGGATCGATCGCGGCGGCGTGATCAGCTCGCTGTAGTTGGTGCGCGCCTGCGGGCGGACGACGAAGTACGCGAAGTACGACGCGACGACCGGCGCAGCGCAGACGAGCAGGATGAGGAGCATCGTCCAGCGGCCGCGGTCGGTGCGCCGCATCTCGGCGGCGTCGCGCGTCGACGGCAGCGAGTGGACGCTGAAGCTGACGAGCAGCGACGAGTCAGGGCTTGCGGGGGCGGATGAATCGATGCCAGACATAGAGGATCGCGATGCCGGCCGCGATGGCGAACCATTGCGCCGCGTAGCCGTAATGCTTCTGCACGTCGGCCGCGGGCTGGGGCCAATGGCGGACGAGACCGTCGGCGTTCGCGCCGGAGTCGCTCTGCACGATCGTGAGCGGCAGCAGCGCGAGACCGGTTTCGCGCGCGAACGCGTCGAGGTCGAGATTTTGCCGGATCGCGCCGCTCGCGGCGCCGCCGAAGTCGAACAGCCGGCCGGGCTGCGGGGCGACGACCCCCTCGACACTGACGCCCGACGCCGGCGTCGCGACCGGCGGCAGCGTCTCGCGCGAGTTGAAATTGCGCGGCGCCCAGCCGCGCTCGACGAGCACCGTCGCACCGGACGCGTCGAGCGCGAGCGGCGTGACGACGAAGAAACCGACCTTGCCGTCCATCTGCCGGTTGTCGAGAAAGATCGTGCGGTCGGCGAGCCAGCGCCCGTGGACGACGACGCGGCGGTGTTCCTGAGCGCGGGCGGCGTCGCTCGTGCGCGCGAGCGCCGCGGCGTCGAGGGCAGGCTCGCGCGAGCGGGCCTCGAGGCTCGCCTGCAGCGCGAGCTTCTGGTCGGCGCGGTCGAGCTGCCAGATGCCGAGGCGCGACGCGAGCGCGACGCCGGCGATCGCGGCGACGAGGACGACGGCGCTGCGCCGGCGTCGTCGCGCCGGCGACTCGGGCAGCGGCGCGCTCACGTTCCCCTCGCGCGCTGTGGTTGCGCACCGCGCCGACCATAATCGTCGGCGATGAGCATCCTGATCGGCATCGCCTTCGCCGTCATCCTCGCTGCGCTCGCCTGGGCGGGC
>DASSRF010000464.1:0-5600 GCA_035701945.1 Caldimonas sp.
GCACCAGCAGGGCTCGACCTGCAGCCGTCAATCGCGCATGCTTGTGGCTGTTCACCTGTCCTCCTGATCCGAGTGGTTGTTGTCTGAACAACCCCAGCTTCTCAGATCACCGACAGGTGAACAACCTCCTCGAACAGAACAGCTAGCGGTCGAGCGCGACCGTCCAGTCGCAGCGCAGGATGCGCGCGCGGTGCAGCCGCCGGCGCAGCGCGACGTACGCGCCCGGCAGGAAGAAGAGCGCGACGCACGCCGCTTCGGCCCACCTGGCGTGGATGAGGTAGGCCGTCGGCAGGCCGACGAGGCCCGACAGCCAGAACGTGAGGACCATGTCCC
This sequence comes from Caldimonas sp., assembly GCA_035701945.1. Classification (GTDB taxonomy): domain Bacteria; phylum Pseudomonadota; class Gammaproteobacteria; order Burkholderiales; family Burkholderiaceae_C; genus Schlegelella_A. Next base: position 334 of record DASSRF010000464.1, read on the forward strand.
ACGCGTGCTTCTCGACCGGCTGCCGACGCCAGTGGCCCTGGTGCCAGATCTTCAGTCTCTCGAGTTGACCGAGCGTCATGTTGCTCACCCTGTGGCAGGAAACGTTCCCGGCAAGAGTACGCGCGCATCGACGTTGCGGATGTCCGTGTGGCCACAGAACGCCATCGTCAGCTCGAGCTCGCGGGCGATGATCTCGAGCGCTTTCGTGACGCCGGCCTCGCCCATCGCGCCGAGGCCGTAGAGGAAGGCGCGGCCGATCAGCGTGCCGCGCGCGCCGAGCGCCCACGCCTTCAGCACGTCCTGGCCCGAGCGGATGCCGCCGTCGAGCCAGACCTCGATCTTCGTGCCGACCGCGTCGACGATCGCCGGCAGCGCGCTGATCGACGACGGCGCGCCGTCGAGCTGGCGGCCGCCGTGGTTCGAGACGACGATCGCGTCCGCGCCGCTCGCGGCGGCGAGCCTGGCGTCCTCGACGTCGAGGATGCCCTTGAGGACGAGCGGCCCGCCCCAGCGGTTCTTCACCCACTCGACGTCCTTCCACGACAGCGTCGGGTCGAACTGCTGTGCCGTCCATTCGAACAGCGACGACGGGTCTTCGACGCCTTTCGCGTGGCCGACGATGTTGCCGAAGGTGCGGCGCTTCGTCCTGAGCATGTTCCAGCACCAGCGCGGCTTGGTCGCGAGGTTGAGCAGGTTCGCGACGGTCGGCTTCGGCGGTGCGGTGAGCCCGTTCTTCAGGTCCTTGTGGCGCTGGCCGAGGATCTGCAGGTCGAGCGTGAGCACGAGCGCGCTGCACTTCGCCGCCTTGGCGCGCTCGAACAGTCGTTCCATGAAGTCGCGGTCGCGCAGCATGTACGGCTGGAACCAGAACGGCGACTTCGTGTTCGCCGCGACGTCCTCGATCGAGCAGATGCTCATCATGCTGAGCGTGAACGGGATGCCGAACTGCTCGGCGGCGCGCGCCGCCAGGATCTCGCCGTCGGCGTGCTGCATGCCGGTGAGCCCGGTCGGCGCGATCGCGACCGGCATCCGCACCGGGATGCCGACCATCGTCGTCGCCAGCGTCCGGTCGGCCATGTCGACGGCGACACGCTGGCGCAGCTTGATGCGCTGGAAGTCGCTCTCGTTGGCGCGGTACGTGCTCTCGGTCCACGAACCCGAATCGGCGTAGTCGTAGAACATGCGCGGCACGCGGCGCTCGGCGAGCACGCGCAGGTCCTCGATGCAGGTGATGACGGTCATGGCCCTCGGCGGCGGGCGCGCCGGCGGCGCGACGCGACGATGCTACGACGCGTCGTCGAAGAGCGGCAGGTCGTGAACCTGGGGCTCGGGCTCGCGCGCGACGACCGGCGGCGAGGCGGCGAGCGGCGCGACGAGGTCGGCGAGGCGCGCGAGCGCGCTCGCGCGAACGCCGAGCAGGCGCAGCCGACGGCCGAGGTCGACGCGCTTCAGGCAGCTGCCGGCGGCACGGCGGATCTCGCGCGCGTCGAGCGTGTGGCCGGGCAGCGTCACGTCGCGCGTAGCGATCGCGAAGTCGTCGAAGCGCAGCTTGATGCCGATCGTCCTGGCGGCGTACGACTTGCGCGCGAGGTCGCCGGCGAGCTGCTCGCACAGCTCGGTGAAGATCGCGCTGAGCTCGGCGCGGTCGCGCACCGCGTGCAGGTCGCGGTCGAACGTCGTCTCGCGGCTGATCGACTTCGGCTCGCTGTGCGTCACCACCGGGCGATCGTCGCGGCCGTGCGACGCTTCGTGCATCCAGGCGCCGAACGCCTGCCCGAAGTGCTGGCGCAGGAACGCGGGGTCCGCGGCGGCGAGCTGGCCGACCGTCTCGATGCCGAGCGCGGCGAGCTTCGCCGCCGCCTTGGGGCCGATGCCGTTGACCTTGCGCGCGGCGAGCGGCCAGATGCGCGCCGGGATGTCGTCGTGCGTCAGCAGCGTCAGGCCGTCGGGCTTGTCGAGCTCGGACGCGAGCTTCGAGAGCAGCTTGTTGGGCGTGATGCCGATCGAGCACGTCAGGCCGGTGCGCTCGCGCACCGCCGCCTTGAGCGCGGTGCCGACGGCGCGGCCACCGTCGCTCTCGACGCCCGCGACATCGCTGAGGTCGATGTAGATCTCGTCGATGCCGCGGTCCTCGACGACCGGCGCGATCTCGCGCACCGCCGCCTTGAACAGGCGCGAGTAGCGGCGGTACTCGTCGAAGTCGACCGGCAGCAGGATCGCGTCGGGCGCGAGCGCTGCGGATTTCATCATCCCCATCGCCGAGAAGACGCCGAGCTTGCGCGCCTCGTAGGTGCTCGTCGTGACGACGCCGCGGCCGACGTAGTCGCGCAGGACGTGGAAGTCGTGCGTGCCGTCGGCGCGGCGGCGCGGCTGGTGGTCGCGACCGCCGCCGATGACGACGGCGCGGCCGCGCAGCTCGGGGTAGCGCAGCAGCTCGACCGACGCGTAGAACGCGTCCATGTCGAGATGCGCGACGAGGCGTGGCACGAGGAGGCTGTGGATTCCGATCGCCTGCAGAACTGTACGTGCATACAGCATCGCGCCGCAAGCGCCGCAGCAGCCGATGCGAAGCGGCTGCTTGTCGCAGAATGCGCCGCATGAGCAGTGCCTCGCCGGCCGCTTCGATCCGCTTCGCGACGCGCGCCGACGCGCTCGTGATCGCCGAGATGTCGCGCGACTACATCGAGGCAGGGCTCGGCTGGAGCTGGACGCGCGAACGCATCCTGCGGAGCCTTCGCCACCGCGACACGAACGCGATCGTCGCGATCCGCGACGCCGACCGCGCCGGCTTCGCGATCATGAAGTACGGCGACGACGAGGCGCATCTCCTGCTGCTCGCGGTCGAGCCCGAGCATCGGCGCTTTGGCGTCGGCAGCGCGATGGTCGAATGGCTCGAGCGCTGCGCCGAGGTCGCCGGCATCGGCCGCATCAGCCTCGAGGCGAGGGCGAGCAACGAGGCGGCGCGCGCCTTCTATCGCCGCCACGGCTACACGCAGGCGCAGCTGCTGCCCGGTTACTACGGCGGTCGCGAGACGAGCGTGCGGATGGTCAAGGCGTTCGGGCTGTCGCGCAGCGGAGCGCTGTGACGCTGGCCCGCGGCGCAACGCCGCTCGCATTGGCGCTCGCCTGCGGCGCTGCGCTCGCCGACGATGCGCCGATCGCCGTCGCGCCGCTGCCGCTCGCCGTCAAGCGCGTGCCGGCGAGCGCCGACGAGTGCGCTGTGTGGCGGCGCGAGCAGAGCTTCGCGCGCACGGTCGAGCGCCACGACGCGCGGGCGTTCGCCGAGCACCTGCATCCGGGAACGATCTTCGACGCCGGCCGCGCCGAGGCCGATCGCGGCCGCGACGCGGTCGCTGCGAGCTGGGCGCCGATCGTCGCCGGGACGACGATCGCGCTGCGCTGGCGTCCCGGCATCGTTCAGATCGGCGGCGAGCCCGGCGTCGCGGTCTCGCGCGGCCCGTTCATCCTGCAGCGCAAGCAGGGCGGTGCCGACGTCTTCCGCGTCGGCTTCTACCAGACGGTGTGGCTGCGCGACGCGCGCGACGGCGTCTGGCGCGTTCTCTACGACGGCAGCGCTTCGACGGCGCAGGCGATGGAGAGTCGCGCCGCAGCCGAGCGCTGGGTCGAGGAACAGGCGATGTCGGACTGCGCGCAGTAGCGCGGCGACGCGTCAGGCCTGGATCGCGCCGCCCTTGAAGACGCCGCGGTCGGTCGCACCGGCCGCCGAGTAGAGCGACAAGCCGTCGCGCGGCAGCAGGACCTCGATCGCGCGGTCGAGCGCCGCCGTCGCGCGCGCGAGCGACTCGCGCTGCGCTGCGACCTGGCCGCTCGCCGTCGCGAGGCGGTTGCGCAATGCCGGCGGCAGCGGGCCGCTGCGTGCTGCGTCGGAGAAGTGGCTGACCGCGCTCTCGAGCGCGCGATGCAATTCGGCGGCGTGCAGGTCGATGCTCGCGGCGTCGCGCGCGCGCAGAGCGTTGCCGAGCGCAGTGAGGCCGGTCTCGACCGCCGTCAGGCGCGCTTCGAGCTCGGGCGAGTGTCCTGCGAGCTCCTCCGGCATCAGCCGCGCACCTTCGAGAGCAGCTCCTGGGCGTTCGCGATCAGCTTGTCGGCGATCGCCTCGTGGTTCACCTTGAAGCTGCCGTCGGCGATCGCGGCGCCGATGCGCGCGACCTTGTCGGCGTCGAATTCGCTCGCTGCGCCGGCGGTGAGGATCGTCGATGCTGCGCTCGAGAGCGCGACGGTGGCGCTGGCGTCGGCGCTGGCGGCTGCAGACGCTTGACCGGGCGCGGCCTTGGCGGTGTCGGCGGGCGCGGCTGGCGTGCCGACGGCCGGTGCCGGCAGCGGCTTGTCAGCGGGGTGACCGATCTTCATGCAGCTCTCCAATGCGCGCCGGCGGTGCCGGGACCGTCATGATGGAGGGACTATCGGCCCGACGGGCGGCGACTTTAGAGATATTTGGCACCTCAGGCGCCGTCGCGATCCCCGCGTTCACAGGGTCAGCTCCAGCCTTCGCTCGCCGGTCGCGACGCCGGTCACGATGCGGCCGCCCTCGGTGCGCACGCGCGCCGGCTGGCCTTCGATGCCGTTCGTCACCGCCTGGCCGACGCTCTCGAGCGCGAAGCCTTCGCCGACCGCGACGACCTTGACGGTCTCGCCGACGGCAAACCATTGGCGGGTCTTGACGTGGCCCTGGCGGATCGCCTGCCCGGGCTTGAGCGACTGTGCGAGCGTGCGGCCGACGACGGCCCTGCGGTCGACGAAGACCGGAGTCGATTCCTCGGCGAGGTCGACCTCGGCTTCGGCGAGATCGGCGTCGACGACGACGCTGTTCGCAGCAGCGCCGGCGGGAACGACGAGCGCCTTCGCCCAGACCTTCACCGTGATCGGCAGGTAGACGCTCCAGTTCGTGCGGCCCTCCTTGCAGCGCAGGCCGATCCGGCTCTTGCCCCACAGGCGCATTCCCGCGGGCAGGAACGGCTCGATGCGATCGCACGGCGCGAGGCGAAGCCGCGGATCGAGCGCGCCGACGACGACCTCGATGCGGGCGTTGTGCGTCGCCGTCGACTGCGTCGCGGCGTGCTCGAGCGCGAGGCCGCGGACGTCGTCGAGCACGCTCGCTGCGACCGCAGGCGCGGCGTCGTCGGCGCGTGCCGATATCGTGACCGAGGCGAGCGCGACCGCGACGAGCGCGGCGAGCGTCCACGCGAGCGCGCGCGGGACGCGCGCAAGGATGCGGACGAGCGGAGCGAGCAGGGCGATCGGCATGC
>DASSRF010000465.1:0-6886 GCA_035701945.1 Caldimonas sp.
GATCGCCGCGAGCAGGTACGACGCGACCTCGTGCAACGGCGCCAGGACGTCTTCGCCGAGCGGCTTGTCGCGCGGAACGAAGTCGGGAAGCGGGAGGACGCCGAACAGGACGACCGGGACGCCGAGCGCCGACGTCGTCGCCCAGCCGAGCAGCGGGACGAGGAAGAAGAGCGCGTAGAAGACGAGGTGCGTGGCGCGATACGCCTGCTGCTGCCACTGCGGCGTGTGCGCGGGCAGCGGCGGCGGCGGATGGCCGGCGGCGCGCCACACGAGCCGCGCCGCCGACAGCGCGAGGACGCAGATGCCGAGCCACTTGTGCCAGTTGTAGAGGCGCAGCCGCTGCGGCGAGAGCGGCAGGTCGACCATCGTGAGGCCGATCAGGAACGTGCAGACGATCCCGACCGCGAGCAGCCAGTGCATCGCGACCGCGACGTTTCCGTACGAGTCGGAGAGAGCGGGAACGGGCGCTGCGTCGTCCATGTCGCGAGAAGGCGCTGCGCTGCGGCGCCGTGGCGCGCGATTCTAGACAGCGCACCGACAATCGTCGTCAGATGCGCCGGCGACGATCGCCGTTCCCGCCGGCCGCCAACGAGGAGCCTGCCATGCCGACGTTCCACCTCCTGCCCGGCGCGCCGAAGCCGGTCGCCCCCTACAGCCACGCCGTCGAGGCGGGCGGATTCGTCTTCGTCACCGGCCAGCTCGCGACCGATCCCGACGACGACGCCAGGCCGATGCCCGAGGGCGTCGAGGCGCAGACCGCGAAGGTGATGGACAACCTGCGTCGCGTCCTCGAAGGGCTCGGGCTCGAATTCGCCGACGTCGTCTCGGCGCGCGTCTTCCTGACCGACTTCGACCGCGACTACGCGACGATGAACGCGTGCTACGCGCGCCACTTCGCCGCCGGCGCGCTGCCGGCGCGGACGACCGTCGGCGTGACGCGGCTCGCCCGCGGCGGCCTCGTCGAGATCGACATGATCGCGGCCCGCCGCTGAGCGCCGCACAGCGCACCGCCTGGAAAGTTCGCCGCGCACGCGCGTGAACTTCGGCGCACGTTCGATGCGGCCGCGCCGGCCGGCGATTTCGCCGGCGCGCGGAGCACGCATGATCGCGCCGCATGCCGATCTCGATCACGATGCGCATGACCAAGATCGCGCTCTACCGTGCGAGCCTGCTGGCCGACAACCTCGGCATCCGCCTCTGCCTCGCCGCGCTGCTCGTCATGCCGTCGGCGTTCGTCTTCCTGCTGCCGATGCTCGCGCTCTTCGGCGCGCCCGACGACGCGCTGCTTCCGGCCGGCCTGATCCGCGACGGCGGCGGCTGGGTCGCGCTCTCGCTGGCGCTCGGCGTCGGCTTCAGCGGCGCGTGGCTGCGCATCGTCCTCGCCGGACCGCCGCTCGTGCGCCGGCCGGCGCTGCGGCTGTTCGTCCTCGCCGCGCTCGCGCTCGGCATCGCGGCGATCGCGATCGACCTGCTCGCGCTGCTGGCGTCGTCGTCGCGCGACGAAGGCGGCTGGCTCCTCTTCGCCGCGCTGCTCGTGAGCGCGTTCCTGCTCGCCGGAACGATCGGCCAGCCGCAGCCGGAAAAGCTGCACCGGCTCTGAGCCGAGCCGGGCGGGCGGCGCCGGCGCATGCAGGCAGCCGAGCGACCGGCCGCCGTCCTCGCGCTCGGCGCGGCCATCGGTCGAGGAGCGTTCGATCGGCAGCGCCCGCTCGCCCTCGACCCCGCGATCACGGCCCCGACGTGTCGGTCCTGAGGTCGATCTGGAACATCTCCTCGGCGACCATCTCGGGGACGCGCGCGCGCAGGTTGTCGTCCTGGCTCAGGTCCTGGGCGAGATCCATCGCCTGTTCCGGCGTCAGGCCGGGGTTCAGGCCGACGAGGCGCTTCGAGCAGCGCGCACACCAGTCGATGTTCGAGCGGATGTACTCGACGCCCTGCTGGTCCCAGCGCGACTGGAGCGGAAGGGTCTGGTCGAACGAGGTGTGCATCTGAAGAGTGGCATTGACGCGATGCGCAAGTGTCGCGTGGCCGCCGCCCGGACGACCGTGAAGACCGCCCCGTTTGTCGCCCCGCGGCTGTAACACGGCCGTCAAGCGTGAAGTGTTCGGCGCCGCCCGAGCGCACCGGCGCGCTGGGGGATACTTGCAGCCCCTCTCCTCTCGAACCCACCATGAACGCACCCACCGACCTCGCGCGCCTGCTGCCGCGCCTCGAGGGCAAGGTCTCGGCCGAGGAATGGCAGGCCCGGGTCGATCTCGCTGCGGCGTACCGTCTCGTCGCCCTCTTCCGCTGGGACGATCTCGTCTTCACCCACATCACGGCCAAGATCGCCGGGACCGAGCACTTCCTCATCAACCCGTACGGCCTCTTGTTCGACGAGATCACGGCGTCGAGCCTGATCAAGATCGACATCGCCGGCAACGTCCTGCAGGAGACCAGGTTCCCGATCAACCCCGCCGGCTTCACGATCCACAGCGCCGTGCACGCCGCGCGCCACGACGTGCAGTGCGTGATGCACACGCACACGCTGAACGGCGTCGCGGTGTCGGCGCAGAAGCGCGGCGTGCTGCCGATCTCGCAGCAGTCGATCTTCGTCCTTTCGGATCTCGCGTACCACGACTACGAAGGCGTCGCGCTGCGCGACGACGAGAAGCCGCGCCTCGTCGGCGACCTCGGCGAGCGCTCGTTCCTGATGTTGCGCAACCACGGCCTGCTCACCGTCGGACCCGATGTCGCGACGGCGTGGCAGCGGATGTACATCTTCGAGGCGACGTGCGCGATCCAGCTGCGCGCGCAGTCGGCGGGAACGCTCGCCGACGGCGAGCTGCTCGAGGTCGATCGCTCGATCATCGCGACCGCGATGGAGCAGCAGCGCGGCGCGACGCGAGGCGCCGGGCCGCGCGAGCTCGTCTGGCCCGGGCTCCTCAGAAAGCTCGACCGCATCGATCCGAGCTATCGCAACTGACCTCGCGGGCCCGCACCGCAGTGGCGACGAAGACCAGGGCGCGCGCGAGCGCCGAGCAGTGCATCCTCGTCCTCCAGGGCGGCGGCGCGCTCGGCGCCTACCAGGGCGGCGTCTACGAGACCCTCGAAGGCGCCGGGCTCGCGCCGACGTGGCTCGCCGGCATCTCGATCGGCGCGATCAACGCCGCGCTGATCGCCGGCAACGCGCCCGAGCGTCGCGTCGAGCGGCTGCGCGAATTCTGGGAAGGCGTCTCGACGCTGCCGTTCGGCGTCGAAGCGCCCGGCCTTCCCGACAGCATCGCAAAGCTCGGCCGCACCCGCGACGTCCTCAACGAGACGAACGCGACGATCGCGATGCTGTTCGGCGTCGCCGGCTTCTTCCAGCCGCGCGTGCCGCCGGCGCCGTTCCAGCCGCCGGGAACGCTCGCCGCGATCAGCTACTACGACACCGAGCCGCTGCGCCGGACGCTCGAGAGGCTGGTCGACTTCGACCGCATCAATTCCGGCGCGGCGCGGCTCTCGGTCGGCGCGGTCAACGTGCGCACCGGCAACTTCCTCTACTTCGACAGCCGCGAGCGCACGATCGACGTCCGCCACGTCATGGCGAGCGCGGCGCTGCCGCCGGGCTTTCCGCCGATCGAGGTCGACGGCGAGTTCTACTGGGACGGCGGCCTCGTCTCGAACACGCCGCTGCAGCACGTCCTCGACCAGCCCGGGAGCGAACGCAGGCTCGTCTTCCAGGTCGATCTGTTCCCGTCGCGCGGCGAGATGCCGGCGACGATCGCCGACGTCGCCGAGCGCGAGAAGGACATCCGCTACTCGAGCCGGACGAGGCTCAACACGACCGTCGAGCTGAAGCGCCAGGCGATGCTGCAGGCGGCGCAGCGCCTCGTCGCCAAGCTGCCGCCGCAGCTGCGCGACGATCCCGACGCCCGAGCGCTGGCGCGCATCCCCGCCGACAGCGCCGTCACCGTCGTCCACCTCATCTACCGCAGCAAGCACTACGAGAGCCAGTCGAAGGACTACGAGTTCTCGCGCGCGTCGATGCTCGAGCACTGGAGCGCCGGCATCGCCGACACGGCGCAGACGCTCGCCGACCCGCGCTGGCAGCATCGCAAGCCGCCGGCGAGCGGCGTCGAGATCTTCGACCTGACCGCCGAGCGCCCGCTCGCCGCCACCGTCACCCCCGAACCACTTCCAGGAGCGAAAGTCGCATGAGCAAGCAACTGCAGGACAAGATCGCGATCGTCACCGGCGCCGCGAGCGGCATCGGCAAGGAGATCGCCGTCACCTATGCCCGCGAGGGCGCGAAGGTCGCCGTCGCCGACTTGAACCGCGACGCCGCGCAGGCGGTCGCCGAGGAGCTGAAGGCCAAGGGCGGCCAAGCGATGGCGGTCGCGGCCGACGTCGCCGACGAAGGCCAGGTCAACGCCGCCGTCGCCGCGGTGGTCGAGGCGTGGGGCGGGGTCGACATCCTGGTCAGCAACGCCGGCATCCAGATCGTCCATCCGCTCGAGGAGTTCCCGTTCGCGGAGTGGAAGAAGCTGCTCGCCATCCATCTCGACGGCGCCTTCCTCACGACCAAGGCGTGCCTGCCGCACATGTACGCGTCGGGGCGCGGCGGCAGCATCATCCTGATGGGATCGGTCCATTCGAAGGAAGCGTCGGTCCTGAAGGCGCCCTACGTCACCGCCAAGCACGGCCTGATCGGGCTCGCGAAGGTGATCGCCAAGGAAGGCGCCAAGCACAAGGTGCGCGCCAACGTCGTCTGCCCGGGGTTCGTGCGCACGCCGCTCGTCGACAAGCAGATCCCCGAGCAGGCGAAGGAGCTCGGTCTGAGCGAGGCCGACGTCATCAAGAAGGTGATGCTGAAGGACACCGTCGACGGCGAGTTCACGACCACCGCGGACATCGCCGAGGTCGCCCTCTTCTTCGCCGCGTTCCCGACCAACGCGCTGACCGGCCAGTCGCTGATCGCGAGCCACGGTTGGTCGATGGAGTAGCCACGACGGATGCAGTCGCACGGCGCGGCGCGTACCATCTCCCGCATGGACAGTCTCGACCTGCAGGTGCTCGTTCAGGCGCGCGACTGGCGCCGCGCCGGCCACGGCGTGTGGCTCGTCACCGTCCTCGAGACGTGGGGCTCGGCGCCGCGGCCCCCCGGAGCGCTGCTCGCGATGCGCGACGACGGCCTCGTCGTCGGCTCGGTCTCGGGCGGCTGCGTCGAGGACGACCTGATCGACCGCGTTCGCAAGGGCGAGCGCGTGCGCACGCCTTCGCTCGTCGTCTACGGCGTCACCAAGGAAGAGGCGGCGCGCTTCGGCCTGCCGTGCGGCGGCAACCTGAGGCTCGTGCAGGAGCCGCTCGTCGATTTCGCCTGGATCGACGAGGTCCTCGAGCGCGCCGCGCGCCACGAGCTCGTCGCCCGCGTCGTCGACCTCGCGACCGGCAGCGTCCACGTCGAGTCGGCGCATCGCGGCGAGGCGTTCAGCTTCGACGGCAAGACGATGCGCGCGCTCTACGGCCCGCGCTGGCGGATGCTCGTGATCGGCGCCGGGCAGCTCTCGCGTGCGCTCGCGCAGATGGCGCTCGCGCTCGACTTCGAGGTCATCGTCTGCGACCCGCGCGAGGAATACCACCTGACGTGGGACGTGCCGGGGACGACGTTCTCGACCGCGATGCCCGACGACCTCGCGGTCGAGCTCCAGCTCGACCCGCACACCGCCGTCGTCGCGGTGACGCACGACCCCAAGCTCGACGACCTGGTCCTGCTCGAGGCGCTGAAGTCGCCGGCCTTCTACGTCGGCGCGCTCGGCTCGCGCGGCAACACCGCCAAGCGCAAGGACCGGCTCGCGATGTTCGACCTCAGCGCCGCCGAGATCGCGCGCCTGCACGGTCCCGTCGGGCTCGACATCGGCAGCCGCACCCCGGCCGAGATCGCGGTCTCGATCCTCGCCGAGATCGTCGCCGTCAAGAACGGCGTCGCGCTGACGCAGAAAAAGCCCGTCGCGGCCGCGGCGTGATCCGCTGGCTGCGCGGCCCGCACGATCCGCTCCCCGACCCGGCGCGGGCGCTCTCGGCGGCGAGCGAGATTCCGGGCCTCGTCGCCGCCGGCGGCGAGCTGACTCCGGCGCGGCTCGAAGAGGCGTACCGCAAGGGGATCTTTCCCTGGTTCAGCGAGGGGCAGCCGATCCTGTGGTGGTCGCCCGATCCGCGGATGGTCCTGCTGCCCGACGAGTTCAAGCTCAGCCGCTCGCTCAAGAAGACGATCCGCCGCTTTCTCGCGACTCCCGGCGCGACGATCCGCATCGACGCCGCGACGCGGCGCGTCATCACGTCGTGCGCGACGGTCGCGCGCGACGGCGAGAGCGGCACCTGGATCGTCGCCGAGATGATCGACGCGTACGCCGCGTGGCACGCGGCCGGCCGCGTCCACAGCTTCGAGACCTGGATCGACGGCGAGCTCGCCGGCGGCTTGTACGGTGTCGCGATCGGCCGCATGTTCTTCGGCGAGTCGATGTTCGCCCGCCGCACGGACGCGTCGAAGATCGCGCTCGCGGCGCTCGTCGCGTTCTGCCGCGCGCACGCGATCGAGACGATCGACTGTCAGCAGAAGACGCCGCACCTGGCCTCGCTCGGCGGCCGTGAGATCGTGCACGCCGAATTCCAGCGCCGCCTGCGCGCCGCCGTCGCGCAGAGCGACGTCGCCGATTGGTCCTATGATTTGCGGCTGTGGGAGGAGCTGGGCCTCGGCGCCGCGCCGCCCGGCTCCCCGGCCTGCGAGGACAGCCGCCCGTGACCCATCCCAAAGAGCTTCCGCTCGCGTCGCTGCAGTTCTACGCCACGGCGCCGTACCCGTGCAGCTACCTCGCCGGGCGGATGGCGCGCTCGCAGGTTGCGACGCCGAGCCACCTGATCCACG
>DASSRF010000466.1:0-3694 GCA_035701945.1 Caldimonas sp.
CGTCGGCGGCGACTCCGGCGAGCACCGCGCGAACGATGCGCGCATCGGCGAGGTCGACGACGACGTCCTCGATCCCCGCCGTGCGCACGCACTCGAGCATCAGGTCGAGGATCTCGAGGTCGGCCGCGAGGCCCTGATGGCCGTAGATCTCGGCGCCGAACTGCAGCGGCTCGCGCGTCGCGGCGCTTCCGGTCGGCCGCGCGTGCAGCACCGGGCCGCAATAGCACAGGCGGACGACCCCGCTGCGGTTGAGCATGTGCGCGTCGATCCGCGCCGCCTGCGGCGTGCTGTCGGCGCGCAGCCCGAGCGTTCGCCCGCTCAGCTGGTCGACGAGCTTGAACGTCTGCAGGTCGAGCGCGTGGCCGGTGCCCGAGAGCAGCGACTCGATGTGCTCGAGCATCGGCGGGATGACGAGCTCGAAGCCGAAGCCGCGCGCGGCGTCAAGCAGCCCGCGGCGCAGCGTCTCGATGTGGCGAGCCCGCGCCGGCAGGACATCGGCGATGTGCTCCGGCAGGAGCCAGGCAGAGGACATGCGAGTCGAGGCTCGTTGAAAAGGGGATTGTACGGGTCCGCTCCGCCGCGTCAGGCCCAGAACAGGACCAGCATCGCGAGCCCGCAGGCGACGCTGACGAGACCGAGGAAGCGGATCTGGCCGTCGCTCATCTCGAGCGCGCGCTCGAAGATGCGGCGCCACGACGGCGGGCTCAGGAACGGCAGCAGGCCTTCGGCGACCAGCATCAGCGCCACCGCGCTCAGCGCGACGTCCCAGAAGCCCGCCTGGGCCACTACTTCTTCTTCGCCGCAGCCGCTGCCGCCGGCTGGCCCGCCGGCCCGCGCAACGCCTTGAAGAAGTCGCTGCTCGGATCGACGACGACGAGGTCGGACTTGCTGCGGAACGTCGCCCGGTACGCCTCGAGGCTGCGGTAGAACTGGGCGAACTGCGGGTCCTTGCCGAACGATTCGGCGAAGATCGCCGAAGCCCTCGCGTCGCCGTCGCCCTTGACCTTCTGCGCGTCGCGGTACGCCTCGGCGACGATCACCTCGCGCTGGCGGTCGGCGTCGGCGCGGATCTTCTCGCCCTCGGCGGCACCGGTCGAGCGCAGCTGGTTGGCGACCTGCTTGCGCTCCGAGGCCATCCGGCTGTAGATCGAGTCGGTGATGTTGCCGACGAAGTCGACCCGCTTGATGCGCACGTCGAGGATCTCGATGCCGAACGAGCGCGCGTCGTCGCTCAGGCGGTTGCGGACGTCCTGCATCACCTTGTCGCGCTCGCTCGAGAGCACGCCGCCGACGGTGCGCTTGGTGACTTCCTCGTTGAACGCGGCGTGCACGATCGGCGACAGCCGCGCCTCGAGGTTGCGGATGTCGGCGCCGTTGTTGCGGATGAACTGGCGCGGGTCGGTGACGCGCCACTTGACGAGCCAGTCGATCACCAGGCTCTTCTTCTCGGCGGTGAAGATCGGCCGCGTCTCCGGGCTGTCGAGCGTCTGGATGCGGCGGTCGAGAAAGGCGACGTTCTGGAACGGCGGCGGGAGCTTCCACTTCAGCCCCGGCTCCTGGATCACTTCCTTGATCTGGCCGAACTCGTAGACGACGGCGAACGAGCGCTGGTCGACGATGAAGAGCGTCGACGACGCGAGCAGGAGCAGCAGCAGCAAGCCGCCGACGACGAGGCCGAGACGATTCATCGCGCCGTCCTCACCGCTTCTCGCGCTCGCGGCTGCGCTGGTTGTCGCGCGACCGCGAGTCGTCGACCGTGCTCGCCGGAGTGGTGTCGGTCGCGCCCATCGCCGGAGGCGGCGTCGCCGCGCCGCCCGCGGGCGCCGCCGCGGCCGCCTGCTGCAGCAGCCGGTCGAGCGGCAGCTGCAGCAGGCTGGTGCTGTTGTGGGCGTCGATCATGACCTTGGTGATGTTCGAGTAGACCTCGCGCATCGTGTCGAGGTAGAGGCGCTCGCGGGTGACCTGCGGCGCCTTCTGGTACTCGGCCAGCTGGCGCGCGAAGCGGTCGGCGTCGCCCTCGGCCTGGGCGACGACGCGCGAGCGGTAGCCCTCGGCCTCCTGGCGCAACCGCGCCGCGGTGCCCTGCGCCTTCGGGATCTCGGAGCTCGCGTACGCCTGCGCCTCCTTCTTCAGCCGGTCGGCGTCCTGCGTCGCCTTCAGCGTGTCCTCGAACGCGGCCTGCACCTGCTCGGGAGGCTGCACGCTCTGCACGTTGACGTTGACGACGAGGATCCCGGTGCGCAGCCGATCGAGCTGCACCTGGATCGAGCGGACGAGATCGTTGGCGAGCGCGTCGCGCTGCTCGTAGAGGACGGCGTCGATCTTGCTGCGGCCGACGATCTCGCGCACCGCCGACTCGGCGGCGAGCGTGACCGCCGTCTCCGGATCGCGGTTCTCGAACAGGAACGCGCGTGCGTCCTTCAACCGGTACTGGACGGTGAAGCGGATGTCGACGATGTTCTCGTCCTGCGTCAGCATCGACGAGTCGCGCAGGCCGGTCGCCTGCGACACCGAGTTGCGGCCGACCTCGGTCGAGCGCAGCTGCGTCACGTTGACGGTCTCGTGCGCCTGGAACGGATACGGGAAGCGCCACTGGAAGCCGGCGTCGACGGTGTGGCTGTAGCGGCCGAACGAGGTGACGACCGCCTGCTGGCCTTCCTGGACGATGAAGACGCCGCTGCCCAGCCAGATCAGGACGACGACGCCGCCGATCAGCGCCGCACCGACGCCCGCGCTCTTCAGGTTCGGCTGGAAGTTCGGACCGCCGCCGGGGTCGCCGCCACCGTTGCCGCGGCGCGAGCCGCGGCCGCTGAACAGCCCGCTCAGCTTCCTGTTGAAGTCGCGCCACAGCTCGTCGAGGTCGGGCGGTCCGTCGTTGCGGTTGTTGTCGAGCAGGGTCACGCCGGCGGGCTGCGACGCTGCGCTGCGGCCGATCACGCGCGCCGCCGCCGCACCGAGCCAGGTCCGCGCCGCTGCCACGACGGCGGCGAGCCGCTGCGCGAATGACGATCGATCGGGCTCGGCTGGCAGGGTCATCGGCTGGTTCGACGGCTGGGAAGGAACGCGGGCCCGAGGCTCACGCGTGCGAATGATAGGTGCCGGTGCGGTGCGAATCCGCTTCGTCGCCGCCGCCGCTTTCGGGCGCCGCCTCGGGCGCCGCCGCGGCGACCTCGCCAGATGCGGCCGCGGCAGCGGCGTTCAAGTCCTCGCCCGCAGCCGTCCGGGCGATGCGCTCGCGCAGCAGCTCGAGCCCTTCGCCGCTCAGCGCGCTGACGAAGACGCGCGGGACGCGGCCCGCGCCGACCTCGATCATGTCGGCGAGCACGCGCGGGCGCTCGGTGTCGGCCATGCGATCGAGCTTGTTGAACACGACGATCTGCGGCACGTCGGCGGCGCCGATCTCGGCGAGGACGCGCTCGACCTCGGCCATCTGCGCCGCGAACTCGGGATTCGCGCCGTCGACGACGTGGAGCAGCAGGTCGGCGTCGGCCGCCTCCTGCAGCGTCGCCTGGAACGCCTCGATCAGCGTGTGCGGCAGGTCGCGGATGAAGCCGACCGTGTCGGAGAGCGCGACCGTGCGCGCGGCGCCCGGCAAATGGAGCCTGCGCGTCGTCGTGTCGAGCGTCGCGAACAGCTGGTCCGCGGCGTAGGCGTCGCCGTGGACGAGCGCGTTGAAGAGCGTCGACTTGCCGGC
>DASSRF010000467.1:0-4088 GCA_035701945.1 Caldimonas sp.
ACGCCAAGCTGAGCGACGGCCGCATCGACCCGACGTTCGGCTGGGTCGCGAGCGATTGCATCGGCATCGACCAGGGGCCGATCCTCGCGATGATCGGCAACTACCGCAACGAGCTGGTCTGGGAAGACATGCGCAACTGCACGCCGGTGCGCCGCGGACTCGAGCGTGCCGGTTTCGAAGGGGGCTGGCTCGCCAGCGCGGGCTGATCCAGTACCCTTGGCGCCATGCGCCTGCGCGAGCTCGGGAGCGGGTCACGCCGCGAAGCGTTGCGGCGGCTCGCGGCCGGCGCGGCGGTCGCGGCGCTCGGCGGCTGCGGCCGCCGCGATGAACGCGACGCGCCGCTGAATTTCTGGGCGATGGGCCGCGAGGCCGAGGTCGTCGCCGAGCTGCTGCCCGCCTTTCGCGCCAGGCACCCCGACATCCGGGTGCACGTGCAGCAGCTGCCATGGACCGCGGCGCACGAAAAGCTCCTGACCGCGTACGCCGGAGGATCGCTGCCCGACCTCTGCCAGCTCGGCAACACCTGGCTGCCCGAGCTCGCCGCGCTCGACGCGCTCGAGCCGCTCGACGAGCGCGTCGACGCGTCCCGCATCGCGCGCGACGACTACTTCGCCGGCATCCTCGACACCAACGTCATGCCGATCGCGGGCGGAAACCGCCTGCTCGGCCTGCCGTGGTACGTCGACACCCGCGTCCTCTTCTACCGCAGCGACCTGCTGCGCGCCGCCGGTCATCCGGCGCCGCCGCAAAGCTGGGCCGAGTGGCTCGCGGCGATGCGCGCGGTGCGGCAGCGCAATCCGCAGACGTACGGCGTGCTGCTGCCGCTCAACGAGCCCGATCCGCTGTTCGCGCTCGCGCTCCAGCAGGGCGCGCTGCTGCGCGACGACGACACCCGCGGCGCGTTCGCGCGACCGCCGTTTCGCCGCGCGCTCGGCTTCTACGCGCAGATCTTCGCCGAGGGCCTCGCCCCGACGATGACGAACGCGCAGATCGCCAACGTCTGGGACGAATTCGGGCGCGGCCTGTTCGCGTTCTACGTCAGCGGTCCTTGGAACATCGGCGAGTTTCGCCGGCGGTTACCGCGCGAGCGACAGGGCGACTGGGCGACCGCGCCGTTGCCGGGGCCGGACGGACCGGGCGTCTCGACCGCCGGCGGCTCGAGCCTGGTGGTCTTCAGGAGCTCGCAGAAGAAGGCCGCGGCGTGGCGGTTGATCGAGTTCCTCAGCGAGCCGGCGACGATGCAGCGCTTCCACGCGCTCACCGGCGACCTGCCGCCGCGGCGAAGCGCCTGGCGCTCGCCCGAGCTCGCCGACGACGCGCCGTCGCGGGCCTTCGCCGAGCAGCTCGAACGCGTCCGCGCCGCGCCCAAGCTCCCCGAATGGGAGCGCATCTTCCAGGAGATGCAGCGCGCCGCCGAGCGCGTCGTGCGGCGCGTGCAGGGAATCGACGCTGCGACGACCGAGCTCGACGCCTGGGTCGACGCGCTGCTCGAGAAGCGCCGCTGGCTGCGCGCGCGCACGCTCGCCGCCGCCGGGTTGCGATGACGCGCTCCGGGATCGTCGGTTGGACGCTGGCGGCGCCGGCGCTCGTCGTCATCGCCGTCTTCTTCGCGTTGCCGGTCGTCGCCGGGCTCGCGCTCAGCCTGACCGACTTCGACCTCTACGCGCTCGCCGATCTCTCGACGTTGCGCTTCGTCGGCCTCGACAACTACCTGCGTCTGTTGCAGACGCCGCTCTTCTGGCAGGCGTTCGGCAACACGCTCTATTTCGTCGCCGTCGGCGTTCCGCTCTCGATCGCGCTCTCGCTCGGCGCCGCGCTGCTGCTCAACGCCCGCGTCGCGAGGTGGCAGGCGTTCTTTCGCACCGCGCTGTTCGCGCCGGTCGTCACGACGGTCGTCGCGGTCGCGGTGATCTGGCGCTACCTGCTGCACCCGCGCTACGGCCTCATCGACCAGGCGCTCGCCGCGCTCGGCATCGATCCGGTCGACTGGCTCGGCGACCCGCACTGGTCGATGCCGGCGATCATCGTGTTCGCGGCGTGGAAGAACTTCGGCTACAACATGGTGATCCTGCTCGCCGCGCTGCAGGCCGTTCCCCGCGAGCTCTACGAGTCGGCGCGCGTCGACGGCGCCGGAACGCTGCGCCAGTTCACCGACGTGACGTTCCCGCTGCTGACGCCGACGCTCGTGATGGTCGCCATCATGACCGTCGCCGGCTACTTCCAGCTCTTCGCCGAGCCGTACGTGATGACGCAGGGCGGGCCGCTGCGCAGCACCGTCAGCGTCCTCTACTTCATGTACGAGGAGGGCTTCCGCTGGTGGAACCTCGGCTTCGCGTCGGCGGTCGCGTTCGTCCTCTTCGTCGTCATCTTCGCGGTGAGCGCGGCGCTGTGGCGGTTCGACCGCGACCCCGAGGGCCGATGAACCCGCGCCTCGCCGTCTGGATCGTCAACGGCCTGCTCGCCGGGCTCGCGGCGGTGAGCGTGTTCCCGCTGCTGTGGATGCTGTCGGTGTCGCTGATGCCGGCCGGCGCGTCGACGACGCTGCCGACGCCGCTGCTGCCGCCGGCGGTCACGCTCGACAACTACCGCACGCTCTTCGGCAGCGTCGGCATGGGCCGCTACGCCTTCAACAGCCTGGCGATCGCGGTGCTGGCGACGCTGATCTCGGTGAGCTTCAACGTGATGGCCGGCTACGCGTTCGCGAAGCTGCGCTTTCGCGGCCGCGACGCGATCTTCAGGGCGTTGCTCGCCGCCCTCGTGATCCCGGGCCAGGTCGCGATGCTGCCGCTCTTCCTGATGCTGAAGCCCCTCGGCCTGATCAACACGTACGGCGGCGCGATCGTCCCCGCGATGGCGAGCGTGTTCGGCATCTTCGTCGTCCGCCAGTTCGCGCGCGGCATCCCCGACGACCTGCTCGAGGCCGCGCGCATCGACGGCGCGGGCGAGTTCCGCATCTTCCTCACCATCGTCGTTCCGCTGCTGACGCCGGTGCTCGTCACGCTCGCGGTGTTCAGCTTCCTCGGCAGCTGGAACGACTTCATGTGGCCGCTGATCGTGCTGACCGACGATGCGCTGCACACGCTGCCGGTGGCGCTCGCGGGCCTCTCGCGCGAGCACGTCCAGGACAGCGAGCTGATGATGGCCGGCTCGGTCGTCACCGTGCTGCCGGTGCTCGTCCTCTTCCTCGCGCTCCAGCGCCACTACATGGCCGGGCTGATGGCGGGCGGCGTCAAGGGATGAGGAAGCTCGCGGCCGTGCTGATGCTGGCCCTCTCTCAGACGACACCGGCGACGGCCCAGGAGCGGGCGCTCGACGACTTCGACGACGCGTCGGCGTGGACGCTGATCGCCTCCGACGACGTCAAGGCGACGCTCCGGCAAGTCGACGGCGAGCACGGCAAGGCGCTGTGCATCGACTTCGACTTCGGCCGCGTCACCGGCTACGTCGGCGCGAGGCGAGCGCTGCCGATCGAGTTCCCGGCACGCTACGAGCTGGCGCTGCGCGCACGCGGCGACGCGCCGCCGAACGCGCTGCAGGTGAAGCTCGTCGACGCGAGCGGCGCCAACGTCTGGTGGGGGCGCAAGAACGAATTCCGCTTTCCGCGCGACTGGCAGACGCTCCGCTTCCGCCAGCGCGACATCGACTTCGCGTGGGGGCCGACCGCCGACCGGGCGCTGCGGCGCACCGCAGCGGTCGAGCTGGTGATCGCATCGGGCAGCGGCGCCGGCAAGGGCAGCGTCTGCTTCGATCGCCTCGCGCTGCGCGAATTGCCCGCCGCAGTCGTGCTGCCGAAGCCGACGGCGACCGCCGGCTCGTTCCGCGCCGGGCACGAGCCCGCGAACGCGCTCGATGGCCGGCCAGCGAGCGACTGGCAGCCCACGGGTGCTCGCGGCACAGCAGCGGTCTGGACCGCCGACTACGGTGTGCAGCGCGAGTTCGGCGCGCTCGCGCTGCGCTGGCGCGCCGGCGCCGCCGCGTCGCGCTACGCGATCTCCGTGTCCGACGACGGCGAGCGCTGGCGCATCGCGCGGCGGATCGAGCGCGCACGCGGCGACGTCCAGGCGCACTGGCTGCCGGAGTCCGAAGCG
>DASSRF010000468.1:0-3924 GCA_035701945.1 Caldimonas sp.
TCTGCGAGCAGTCGCTCTCGGGGCTGACCGGCCCCGGCGGCACGCGCGCGCAGCACGCCGAGACGTGGCTCGTGCTGTTCGACCTCTACCGCGCCACCGGCCAGCAGAACAAGTTCGAGAGCCTCGCGCTCGACTATGCGCAGCAGTTCGGCTGGTCGGCGCCGCAGTGGTTCTCGATGCCCAAGATGGTCGCCGAGGCCGCGAGCGACGAGCGCCCGAGCAGCTCGCGCATCGAGGGGCAGGTCGGCTGGGTCGCGCCGCACTACCTCGACGCCGAGGCCGTCGCGCGGCTCGGCTCGCTCGCGCTGCAGATGCCGCTGCCGTGGGTGTTCGACTGGGGCGCGCTGCAATCGATCGACGTCGAGGCGGCGAGCCGCCTCTCGGAGCTCTTTCGCAGCTGGATGCCGCAGGACCTCGACATGCGCTGGCTCGCCGGCGAGCGGCTGTTCGCGGTGCTCGCCGAGGCGGCGCCGACCGGCGCGCGCGATTCCGACCCCGCGTACTGGCAGCTGCGGCTCGACGCGCTGCGCATGAGCAACCGCCCCGACCACTTCGACGAGGCGGCGATCGACTACTGCGTCACCTACGAGGTCTCGCCGCCGTCGTGGGAGCCGGCGCGCTGCATCGTCCGCATCACCGGGTCGACGCAGCCGACGACGCAGCCGCCGCTGTCGACCGTCGTGAGCGACGTCTCGACGTCGTTCCTCGAGTCGCAGATCACCGACGCGCCGCAGATGGTCGAGGTCGGCACGGTCGAGCTCTCGGGCCAGCTGATCGGCGACATCGGCAACACGCTGAAGAAGATTGACAACGAGCTCGGCACCGCCAAGATCGTCAACGTCTCGTGCGCCCGGCTGATCCGGGTCGACTTCATTGCCGCCGGCGACCTGCTCAACTGGGTGCTGGCGCGGCGCGCCGAGAACCGTGCGGTGAGCTTCGTCGAGGCGCACCGGATGGTCGCGCTCTTCTTCGGCGCGATGGGCATCAACGAGCACGCGAAGGTCAAGGTCAGGACCGTCTGACCGCCCGGGCGGGGGCCGACGTCCCGATCGCGTGCATGCACGCGATCGCGCGACGGCACGCCGGGACCGATGGCAGCCGGAACGAGGCCGGAAGATCCCACACCAGTCCGAGAAGATGCTTGCCCATGGCAGATGGCGGGTGTCGATGTCGAGCCAAAGGTAGCCGCGCCGCGGTTCGACGACCGCAAGACCGTTGGCCGGCGGCCTGTAGGACCGAGCAGCAAAACGGGCCCCGCATTGCCCGACGCGCACCCCCCGGCGCGCGCCGGCGGCGACAGACGGCGGCTCCGCACTTCGCGCTCTCCTAAACTCGCCTGCCATGGTCATCTGCCCGCAGTGCAACGAGGAGAACCCTCCGAAGTTCCGCCTGTGCGGCTATTGCGGAGCGCCTCTCGCCACGGCGCCGGCGCCGCTGCCCCCGCGCGAGGTGCGCCGCACCGTCACGGTCCTCTTCTGCGACCTCAAGGGATCGACCGAGCTCGGCGAGCGCATCGACCCCGAGGCGCTGCACGAGGTGAAGGAGCGCTACTTCGCGACGATGGCCGCCGAGATCACGAAGCACGGCGGGAAGATCGAGAAGTACATCGGCGACGCGATCATGGCCGTGTTCGGGCTGCCGCTCCCGCACGAGGACGATGCGCTGCGGGCCGTGCGCGCCGCCGCCGGCATGCGGGCCGCGCTGCGCAACGTCAACGAGGACCTGTCCGTGCGCTACGGCGTCGTCCTCGCGAATCGCACCGGCGTGAACACGGGCGAGGTGCTGGCCAACGACGACCCGACCGCCGACCAGAAGCTCGCGACCGGCGATGCCGTCAACGTCGCGGCCAGACTCGAGCAGGCGGCGCCCGAGAACGAGATCTTCCTCGGCGAAAGCACGTACCAGCTGGTGCGCGATGCGGTCGAGGTGGAAAGCGTCGAGCCCCTCGAGCTGAAAGGCAAGACCGCGCGCGTCGCCGCGTTCAGGCTGGTGTCTGCGGTCGGACTCGATGGCTACGTGCGGCGCCACGACTCGGCGCTCGTCGGCCGCGACGAGGAGCTCGCCGCGATCGACGAGGCGCTCCGCGAGGTCGTCGAAGCGCGCGGCATCCGCATGATCACGATCGTCGGCGACGCGGGAATGGGCAAGACGCGGCTCGCCCAGGAGGTGATCGCGCGCTCGGGCGGCAAGGCGCAGGTCGTGCGCGGACGTTGCCTCGCATACGGAGACGGCATCACCTTCTGGCCCTTGCGCGAGATGGTCGGCGAAGCGGCGGAGATCCGCTTCGACGACAAGCCCGAGGACGGCCACGCCAAGCTCGCGGCGCTCGTCGGCGATCGCGACGTCGCCGACCGCCTCGCCGCGGCCGTCGGCTTGAGCCACGCCGTCTTTCCGCTGCACGAGATCAACTGGGCCGCGCGCAAGTTCTTCGAGTCGCGCGCCGGCGAAGGCCCGCTGATCGCGCTCATCGACGACATCCACTGGGCCGAGTCCGCGTTCCTCGACCTGCTCGTCCACGTGCTCGACACGTCCGAGCGCGCGCCGATCCTGCTCTTGTGCACGGCCCGGCACGACCTGCTCGAGAAGCGCCCCGAGTGGGGCGAGCGGGCGTCGGCGATCCGGCTGGTGCTGCGCCCTCTCGACGACGCTGCGGCGACGAAGGTTGCGCTCAACCTGCTCGGCGCCACCGGCCTGCCGGCCGACGTCGTCGGGCGGATCGTCGAGGCTGCCGAAGGCAACCCGCTGTACGTCGAGCAGATGCTGTCGATGCTCGTCGACAGCGGCGCGCTGCGGCAGGAAGACGGCCACTGGATCCGGGCGGAGAACTACGGCGAGATCGCGATCCCGCCGACGATCAAGGCGCTGATCGAGGGTCGGCTCGGCCAGTTGCGCCGAGAGGAGCGCGCCGCGATCGAACCGGCGTCGGTCATCGGCATGCAGTTCGCTGCGCCGGCGGTGACCTCGCTCGTCGCCGAGCCCGTTCGCTCGGCGATCGAAGGCCACCTGCTGGCGCTCACGCGCAAGCGCCTCGTCCACTCGGTGGCGTCGATGGATGCGGACGCGCTGTACCGCTTCCACCACCATCTCGTCCGCGACACCGTGTACGGCGGCCTGCTGAAGCGCGCCCGCGCCACCTTGCACGTCGACTTCGTCCAATGGGCCGACCGGGTCAACGCGGAGCGGGGACGCGGCCTCGAGTTCGAGGCCATCCTCGGCTACCACCTCGAGCAGGCGCACAACTACCTGCGCGAGCTGGGACCGCTCGACCAGAAGGGCCGCGAGATCGGCGCCGACGGCGCGCGCCGGCTGGCGTCGGCCGGACGCCGGGCGTTCGCGCGCGGCGACGCGAAGGCCGCCGGCAACCTGTTCCAGCGTGCGGTCGCGCTGCTGCCTTCCGACGACCCGGCTCGTCTGCCGTTGCTGCCCGAGCTCGGCGAGGTTCTGCTGGAGCTCGGCCAGTTCGCCGAAGCGAGAACCGTCGTCGAGGAAGCGCTCGCGACCGCGAAGGCGGTCGGCAACCGGCGCGTCGAGGCATCGGCCCTGCTGGCACGCATGCTCGTCCGACTGCACAGCGGCGAATCGGGAAACTGGAGCGACGGCGCCGTCGAGCTGACGACCATGGTCATCCCGCTGCTCGAAGAGCAAAGCGCGCACGCCGAGCTCGGCAAGGCGTGGCGCCTCGTCGCCATGGTCCAGCAGATCGCCGGGCGGCTCGGCGAGGCGAGCGAGACGATCTCGAAGGTCATCCACCACGCCCGGCTCGGCGGCGACGAGCGTCTCGTCGCACGCAGCGCGCTCGGCATGACGCTCAGCAAGGTGTACGGGCCGACGCCTGCGCTAGATGCCATCGCGCAATGCGAGGCGCTCATCGCCGGCGGCCTCGCCGATCGCCAGGTGCAGAACCTGATCATCGGCAAGGTCGCC
>DASSRF010000469.1:0-5194 GCA_035701945.1 Caldimonas sp.
CGCTGCCCTGCCAGCCGCTGATCGTCGCGCGTCCCGAGCTCGTCGGCGGCGCGTAGCGCGGATAGAGCGCGAAGTTGCCGGTCTGCACGTCGACCTCGCCAGGCTTCGCGGCGCGGCGCGCTTCGGCGAGCGCGGCGTCGAGCGCCTGCTTCAGCTGCGCCTGCACCGCGTTCGCGTCGGCGCCGTCCTTCGTCGTCGAGAACGTGATCGCGAGGACGTCCTTCTGCACCTCGACGCTCGTGCTCGCGCTCAGGCCGAGGACGCCGTCGGGCGTCGGCAGCGTCTGCGCATCCGCAGTGCCGACGGCGCTCGCCGTGGCGACAACACAAGCGGCGCAAGCCGCGGCACGCGTGAACTTCATGATGGATTGCTCGACATTCGCTTCGCGATGTGTAACGGCTCGTCAATGCGCCCCGGAAGGGCCCGCAAAGCCTTGCAGAATCTCGATTGTTACAAATGGGGAAACGATGAACACAGCCGCCAACGCCCGCCCGGATCGGATCGTCGTCGTCGACGATGATGCCCGCATTCGCGACCTGCTGCGGCGCTACCTGACGCAGGAAGGATTCGAGGTCCTGCTCGCCGAGGACGCGAAGGCGCTCAACCGGCTGCTGACGCGCGAGACCGTCCACCTCATCGTTCTCGACCTCATGCTTCCGGGCGAGGACGGCCTCTCGATCTGCCGGCGCCTGCGTGCCGCCAACGTCGTGACGCCGATCATCATGCTGACCGCGAAGGTCGAGGACGTCGACCGCATCGTCGGCCTCGAGGTCGGCGCCGACGACTACCTGCCCAAGCCGTTCAACCCGCGCGAGCTGCTCGCGCGCATCCACGCCGTGCTGCGCCGCCGGCCGGCGATGGAAGCGCCCGGCGCGCCCGCGCTCGACGCGCAGACCGTCACCTTCGGCCCGTTCGTGTTCGACCTCGCGCTGCGCCGCCTGACCAAGGACGGCGAGCAGATCGCGCTCACGACCGGAGAGTTCTCGATGCTGAAGGCGCTGGTGCGTCATCCGCGCCAGCCGCTGTCGCGCGACAAGCTCGCGCAGCTCGCGCGCGGCCGCGAGTTCGAGCCGTTCGACCGCAGCCTCGACGTCCAGATCTCGCGACTGCGCAAGATGATCGAGCCAGACCCGACGCAGCCGCGCTACATCCAGACCGTCTGGGGCGTCGGCTACGTCTTCGTTCCGGACGGCGCGTCCTGACGATTGAGTGGGCGCGAGCCGCAGCCCCTCACGTTCACGCGGTCGATCGTTCGCCGAGACCGAGCCGTCGCCGGACGTTGAGTACGATCGCCGGGTGGCGACCCGGACAGCGAAGCGGCCCTCCTCGACCCCGCTCTCCGAGCGGCTGAAGGCTGCGCAGCCGCCGCGCGTCGCCAAGAAGTTCGTCGCCCTCAGCCTCTTCTGGCGCACCTTCTTCCTGCTCGCGCTGCTGCTCGCGAGCGGCGTCTTCGCCTGGGTGCAGACCTTTCGCGCGCTCGAGTTCGAGCCGCGCGCGATCCAGGCGGCGCAGCAGATCGCGAGCCTCGTCAACATCACCCGGGCGGCGCTGCTCGGCACCGACGGGATCAACCGGATCGCGATCATCAAGAGCGTCTCGACGCTCGAGTCCGTCAAGCTGACGCCGCGCGAGCCGACCGACCAGTGGGAGCCGTTCGAGGTCGACCGCTTCCAGCGCGTCATCGAGCGGGAGCTGCGCGACCAGCTCGGCCCCGACACGATCGTCGCCAGCTCGATGAACGGGACGCCGGGCCTCTGGGTCGGCTTCACGATCGCGCGCGACTCGTTCTGGCTGAAGGTCGACCCGACGCGCGTCGGGCCGATGTCGACGAGCACGATCGTCCTCTGGGTCTCGATCGCGCTGCTCGCGACGGTGCTCGGCTCGGCCGGGATCGCGCGGCTCATCAACCGGCCGCTCAAGGACCTCTCGTTCGCCGCCAGCCGCATCCGCGAGGGCGAATACGACTCGCGCCTCGACGAGACGACGATGACGAGCGAGATCCGCCAGGTCAACATGGGCTTCAACCGGATGGCGCGCGAGCTCGCCAAGGTCGAGCAGGACCGCGCGGTCATGCTCGCCGGCATCTCGCACGACCTGCGCACTCCCCTCTCGCGGCTTCGCCTCGAGGCCGAGATGAGCGTGCAGGACGAGGAAGCCAAGTCGAACATGGCGATGGACATCGACCAGCTCGACGCGATCATCGACAAGTTCATGGACTACGCGCGGCCGGGCGAGGTCAAGCTCGTGCCGTGCGACGTCGCTCAGATCGTCCAGCGCGAGGCGGCGGCGTTTCGCGACACGAGCCAGATCCGGATCCAGTCGAAGGTCGCGCCCGACACGCGCGTGCTCGCCGACGACGTCGAGCTCGGGCGCGTGCTGCAGAACCTGTTCGAGAACGCGCGCCGCTACGGCCGCTCGACCGACACCGGCATCGCGCGCGTCGTCGTCAGCTTCGCGCGCACCGGCCAGTGGGTGATCGTCACCGTGCGCGACCACGGCCAGGGCGTCGACCCGAAGAAGCTCGACCAGCTGACGACGCCGTTCTTCCGCGGCGACGCGGCGCGCACCGCGGCGACGGGTGCCGGCCTCGGCCTCGCGATCGTCGAGAAGGCGCTGGCGCGGATGGGCGGCTCGTTCGAGATCACGAACGCGACCGACGGCGGGCTGCTCGCGCACATCCGGCTGAAGCGCGCCTGAGCGTCGCTCGCGCCCCGATGTCGCCTCCGCTGCAAGGTCCGCCCGCGCTCGGACTCGCAGCGCCCGGCGAGCGCGCGCTGCCGTGGACGACGAGCCGCTGGTTCCACCACGCCGGCGACGCGTTGCAGCCCGAAGCGCTCACCGGGCGCGTCGTCGTGCTGCACTTCTTCCAGATGCTCTGCCCGGGGTGCGTCCACCACGGCGTGCCGCAGGCGCAGAGGATCGAAGCGACGTTCGCCGGCGAGGACGTCGCGGTCGTCGGCATGCATTCGGTCTTCGAGCACCATGCGGCGATGACGCCGGTGTCGCTCGCGGCGTTCCTGCACGAGAACCGCGTCGCGTTCCCGGTCGGCGTCGATGCGGCCGCGGAAGATCCGGCCGACCCGATCCCGAAGACGATGCGCCGCTATGCGCTCGCCGGAACGCCGAGCCTCGTCCTCGTCGATCGCCGCGGCTTCGTCCGCCACCGCGGCTTCGGCGTCGAGGACGACCTCGACGTCGGCGCGAAGATCGGCGCGCTGCTCGCCGAGCCCTGCTGAGCGTCAGCGGCTGCGCTGGCGCAGCGTCTCGAGCGCGTCGACGACGACGCGAACGCGCGGCGGCAGCAGCCGCGACGACGGCATGACGACGCTGATCGGCATCGCCGCGGGGCGCAGCGACGCCAGCACCTCGACGACGGCGCCGCGCGCGAGCTCGTCGCTCGCCATGTAGTCGGGGATCTGCGCGAGCCCGAGCCCCATCGCCGCCGCGGCGACCATGCCCTCGCCGTCGTTGACCTGCGCGCGCGGCTCCGGCTGCAGCTCGACCGCGCGGCCGCCCTGGCGAAGCTGCCACGGCCGCGGCCGTCCGCTCGACGGTTGGCGGAACACGATCACGTCGTGGCGCGGCACGTCCGTGATGCGGCGCGGCGTGCCGCGCTCGGCGAGATACGCCGGGCTGGCAATGACGATCAGCTGCTGCCAGTCGATCCGGCGCGCGACGAGCGTCGAGTCGTTCAGCGCACCGGCGCGGACCGCGAGGTCGAGGCCGTCGCGGACGATGTCGGCATAGCTGTCCTGCAGCCGCACGTCGAGCTTCAGCTCCGGGTGGCGCTGCACGACCGCGGCGAGCAGCGGCATGACGACGCGCCTGCCGTAGGTGATCGGCAGGTCGATGCGCAGCGTCCCCGACGGCGCCGCGCGGACACCGGCGGCCTCGGCGCGCAGGTCCTCGACCTCGGCGAGGACGCGTTCGCAGCGGCGGAACAGCCGCTCGCCGTCGGCGGTCAGATTGACGCGGCGCGTCGTGCGGTGGAAGAGCTTGACGCCGAGCGCGGCCTCGAGGCGCGCGACGCTCTTGGCGACGGTCGACGGCGACGTGCCGAGATCGCGCGCGGCGGCCGCGAAGCTGGCGCGCCGCGCGGTCTGCGCGAAGGCGAAGTACTGCTCGATTCCGCTCAATCGCCGCTCACCTGATTGCCGACAAAGTGTCGGCAATGATACGGCGCTGCAGCATCTTCACAACGGGCGCTGGCGCCGCGACACTGCCTTCCGTCGCAGGGCCCGCGCACACCGAACCATCTTCAACCGGAGCCACGAAATGAACGTCATCGAACAGCAGCGTCCCGCGCCGACCCCGATCCCCGGCGTCGCGCACACGACCTTCGCGAGCCGCGCCGACGGCCTGAGCGCGCTCTCGCTCTGGCGGCAGACGCTCGCGCCCGGCGCGGCGACGCCGCCGCACCGCCACGACTGCGACGAAGTCGTCCTTTGCATCGGCGGCTGCGGCGAAGTGCACAGCGAAGGCCGCGTCGAGCGCTTCGGCGTCGATTGCACCGTCGCCCTGCCGGCGAGGCGCGACCACCAGATCTTCAACGTCGGCCCCGGGCCGCTCGAGATCGTCGGCATCTTCGCGGCGACGCCGGTGGTGACGCGCGAGCCCGGCGGCGCGGTGATCGAGCTTCCCTGGCAGAGCTGAGCGCTCGCGCCCTGCCGCCGCGACGCGAACGCGAACGCTCAGCCGCCGCCGCGCCAGACCAGGCACACCGCGCGCGTCTCGATCGCTTCGCCGCGGCCGACCGGGCCCATCTTCTCGGCGGTCTTCGCCTTGACGCTGACCTGGTCGATCTCGATGCCGAGCGCGCCCGAGATGCGCTGGCGCATCGCCGCGACGTACGGCGCGAGGCGCGGCGCCTGCGCGATCACGGTCGAGTCGACGTTGCCGATGTGCCAGCCTGCGCCGCGGACGCGCCGCGCCGCTTCGGCGAGCAGCGCGAGCGAGTCGGCGCCCTGGTACTGCGCGTCGCTCTCGGGAAAGTGGTGGCCGATGTCGCCGAGCGCCGCGGCACCGAAGAGCGCATCGGTGATCGCGTGGCAGAGCGCGTCGGCGTCGGAGTGGCCGAAGAGGCCGTGCGTGTGCGCGATCTCGACGCCGCCGAGGACGAGCTTCCTGCCCTCGACGAGCGCGTGCGTGTCCCAGCCTTCGCCGATGCGCCAGAGCGGTCCGCGCGGTCTCATGT
>DASSRF010000470.1:0-2175 GCA_035701945.1 Caldimonas sp.
AGCGACTATCCTAGCCCCTGCAGTGACTTAGACCTCGATCTTCGTGTTGATTCGAGGCTGAAGGACTGCTCATCCGACGCACCGCAGCGTGCCACCGATCACCGGGAGCGCGGTGCCGATCGGACGAGATCGAACGCGAGCGCGTCCCAGAGCGCGAGCTCGCGCGATCCGTTGCGGACGACGCCGAGCCCGAACCGGCGAGCGAGGCGCGCGACGTCGGCGCGGTCCGCGTCGGCGTCGCCGCGATACGAGAAGTTGAGGATCAGCATGCGGCCGCCTGGCCGCACGACGCGCGCCGCTTCGCCGACGTGCGCCTCGGCGAGCGACATGCCGCTCTGCACGATGTACGGAAACGAGTCGACGGCGACGACGAGGTCGAAGCTCGCATCGGCGAACAACGACAGGTCTCGCCCCGTGCTCGTCAGCAGCGTGACGTTCGCGAGGCCGCCGCAGCGCTCGCGCGCCGCCGCGACCATCTCGCGCGAGACGTCGATGCCGACGACGCTTCGCACCTCCGCCGCGATCGCCGATTCCAAGCGGCCGATCCCGCAGCCGATGTCGAGGACATCGCGATCGCTGCCCAGCAGGCGTTCGCGGCGGAGGAACGAGACGACGTCGTCGGTCACGGCGCGCAGCAGCGCCGGATCACCGAGCGCGTAGAGCGCCACGCTCCCCTCGGGAGATCGACGCACCGCGTCGTCGAACACCGCCGCCCAGCGCGCCACGCCGTCCTCCGGCGACGCCGCGTCGCCGCCATGCTCGACGCCGTCGAGCACCGCCCGTACCGTCGCGAACGCCTGCGGATGCTCGCGTGCGAGCGCCAGCGCCGCGCGCAGCCGGGCGGCATCGGCGGGGGCGCACGCGGCGCACGCCGACGCTGCGGCCGCGAGCACCGACTCGATCTCGACAGCGCTGGTCGCATCCGCGTGGAGCTGCATCAGCGCGACGTTGGCCGGCACCTCGCCACCGGCACAGCGTGCGAGCGCGGCGTGAAAGCGCGGCGGCAGCGCGTCGAGCCAGCGCATCGGACGAAAGTCAGCCAGGAACGAGGACGCGCCGGAACCTCGGCTCGGGCGACGCGCCCCACCCCGCCTTGTAGCGCTCGCTGCCGCGCAGGAAGTCGACCGTCTCGTCACCTTCGCGCGCCGCCGCCGCGATCGTCGCCCCGACGAGCGCGGTCACCGGGCTGAGATGCGCGAACGCAGGGTCGAAGCCGCTCAGATAGCAGCACGTCTGCCGCTCGCCGTGGAGCGCGAACAGGACGGCGACGGTGCGATCGGCGACGCGCACGCGCAGCATGCGCAGCATCGCGGCCGCGGCGAGCGCAGGGACGGCGTCGGCGAGCAGCCGCCGCTGCAGCGGATCGGCGAGCACGCCGGCCTCGCCGCGCTCGTGCCAGCGCAGCGCGTGCAGGCGCTCGAGGTCGGCGGCGGCCGGCGCCGCGTCGGCGGCATCGACGCGTTCGATGACGCCGCCGGCGCGCGCGATGGCGTGCATCGCGTAGCGCCAGTTGCGGCGCATGCGCTTGCCGACGTTGCCCATGCCGTCGTCGCCGGCGATCGCGAGGACCGGGCAGGCGTCGCCGGCGACGACGCAGTCGCGCCAGCCGAGCGGCGGCGCAGCGGCGAGCAGCGGCGACGAACGCAGCAGCTGGCAGAGCTCGATCCGCTCGACCGGGCGGTCGATCGCCGCCACCGCGGCGCGCAGCAGCGCGGCCGCCGAGTCTTCGAAGCCGCGGGCAAAGACGCCATCGCCATGGTCGCTCGGGCCGGTTCCGGCGAGAAAGAGCCGCCCCTTCCACCAGAACATCGGCAGGCACGCGACGAGCTCGCCGTGTGCTGCCACGGTCGCGACGACGCAGCGCCCCGGCGCGTAGTGCCGCGCCCACGGCACGAGCCACGCGGGCGACGAAAAAGGCGTCGCCGCCGGCGCGCTCAGCCACAACCGCTGCCACGCGTCCTCGATCGTCTGCGGCCGGCAGACCTCGAGCGCAAGGCGGTCGGCGAGCGCGAGCGCGGTCATGGCTGCTTGCTGCGGAGCCGGACGAGCCGGTGCGAACGGCGCGCCGCCGCTCACGTCGCGAGCTCCCGATAGCGGTCGAGGTACGCGCGCGTCATCCGCTCGACCGCGAAGCGCTCGCGCGCGCAGCGCCGGCACTCGTCGCCGTCGATGCGG
>DASSRF010000471.1:0-3052 GCA_035701945.1 Caldimonas sp.
CGGGAGCGAACGCGAAGTCGGCGGCGCCGGGCCCGGCACGCAGCACGTCGACGACGATGCCGTCGGCCACCGGTGCTCCGCCCGACGGATCGATCCAGCGGGCGTCGGTCTCGAGCGAGAGCGTGATGTCGCTGGTGTCGACGAGCTTGGCGGGCTTGGGCAGCGAGACGCGAAGACCGATCGACTTCGCGCCGCCGCCGACGTCGGTTCCCGCGAGGCCGATCGTGAGCGCATTGTCGATCGTGATGCTCGGGCTCGCCGCCGCGACGTTGGTCGCGAGCCGCTGCAGGCGCGGGAGGAGAAGACTGGCGTCGAACAGCTGGCCGATCAGCGCCGGCGGCCCGGGCGCGTCGGCGAGCGCGACGCCCTTGGCGACGTCTTGCACCGTCGAGCCGCCGACCGGCTTGGCGAGCAATTGCGTCACCGCGGTCGTCTTCATCACGAACGAAGCGACGAGGTCGAGCACCGCTTCGAGCAAGCCGAGCGCGACCTGGTCGAGCGCGGTGCTCTCGCTGCTGCCGTCGACGAGGACGAGATCGAAGCGGTTGCCGATCAGCCAGCGCGCGCCGACGAGGCGGTTGCCGGGCAGGCCGAGCGCGAGCCGTGCGCGCGCGCCGCCGACCGGCGCGCTGCCGGCGACGACGTCGAAGGCAGGACGCAGCAGGACGCCGCCGGCGTCGATCGTCGCCGGCCCGACGCCGAGCGCGAACGACGCGAGGCCGCTCGCATTCAGCAAGAGCTCGAGATGCGCGTGGTCGATCGCGGGCAGGCCGGCGAGATCGCCGACGACACGCACGCCGAACGGCGACGGCGTGATGCCGAGCGTGAAGCCGCCGACGGTGATGCGCAATTCACCGGCGGTGAACGATGCGCCGGCGCCCGGCGGCAGCAGCGGCGCGAGCGCAGTCGCGATGGCGTCGAGCGCAGTCGCGATCAGCGACGGCAAGCGCGCCGCGAGCGCCGCCGCCGGATTCGCGGCCCACGCCTGCAATGCAGCGGCCTGGAAGTGGCCGGCGCTGCGCAGCGCGAGCGCGTCGCCGACGCGAACGACGAGTGTCCCGACCTGGCCTTGGAGACCGGGCTGCGGCTGCAGATCGGCGAGTGCATCGAGGACGAACGGAAGCGCCTGCGTCACCGCCGATGCCGCGAGCGCGCCGAGACCGGCAGGATTCGGGAACAGCGGCACGTCGGCGCCGGTCGCCGGGCGCAGGAACACGCTCGGCCGATCGGTGAAGGCGACGTGCACCGCCGAGCGCCCGGCGTTCGCCGACGGCAGCCCGACGTAGACGTCGACGCCGGCGCGCGCCGCGGCGTTCGCTGCGAGGACGAGCTGGAACGCACCGCCGACGACGAGCCGCGCCGCCGCGCCGAGCGGCAGCTCGAACGCGCTGGTGTCGATCGCGAGGCCGAGCCGCGCGCTGCCGCCGCCGTCGGCATCGGCGCGCAACGTCACTCCCGGCGCGAGCGCCCACGTGCCGGCGACGCCGTTCGCGTTGGCGACGCCGAGGATCGGACGCAGCGCGTCGAGCAGCGCGACGAGCTTGGCGGGAGCGAACGCGGCGCCGAGGCCGAGCGCCGCTTCGCTGCGCAGCCACGCGGCGGCGTCGGCGAAGAGCGCCGCCGGCAGCAGCACGCGCCGAAAGCCTTCGCTGTCGGCAGCGCCGAGCAGCCCGACCGCGGCGAGCGCGGCGTCGATGACCGGGCGCGCGCTGTCGTCGAGACCGCGCAATCCTTCGAGCGCCTGGCGCGTCAGCTCGGCGGGGACGAGCCGCGCGAGCGCACGCTCGAACGACGCCGCTTGCGGCTTCGGCCAGAGCTCGAGCTCGTCTGCGTCCGCCGCGCCGGGACGCGACCACGCGAGCGAGAGGCGGAGCGACCGATCGAGGACGATGCCGACGGCGCCGGCGATCGGCGTCGTCGCGCTGCCTGCTCCGGCCGCCGCGCCGACGCGCACCGAGCCGTCGACGACGCCGGTCGCGTCGACGACGAGGCGCGCCTGCCACGCGAACCAGCCGAACGCGTCGCTGCCGGTTCCGCTTCCGCTTCCAGCCGCGGCGCTGGCGGTGAGGTCGATCCGGAACGGCGCGAACGCGATGCGTGCCGCGAGCGGGCCGGCGGCGACGAGGACTTCGCCGTCGGCAGCATCGGCGCCTTGCGGCCAGAGCGCGCGCAGCGCTGCGACGAGCTGCGCGCGCGACGTCGCCTGCGCGACGACGGCGGCGAGCGCAGCGCGCGCGTCGTTGAGCAGGTGCTCGATCGCATCGGGCACGCTGCCGCCGGCGGCGTCGACGGCGCCGATCGCGCGCAGCAGCGCGGTCACCGCGGCGCCCGCGCCTGCGCTCTCGGCGGCGATCGTCTGCGCGAAGCCGGCGAGCAGCACGCGCGCTTCGGGCAGGAGCGTCGTCGCCGCGTCGAAGCCGGGCAGCGTCGTCGGCGCATCGCTCGCGTGCAGGAGCCAGCGCTCGCGAACGAGATCGAAGACGCGCGCCTCGTGCAGCGTCACGGTGGCCTTGGCGTCGCCGCCGGCCAGCGGCAGCGCGAGGTCGAGGCTGACGCGGCGCAGGTCGTGCGCGATCGCTTCGCCCGGAGCGCGGCCGGGGTCGGGGCCGCCGATCAGCCACGCGCCGCCGTTGCGGCCGACGCCGAGATGCAGCCGCAGCGTGCGCGCGGTGCTCAGGTGGACGCCGGCGTCGTCGACGCGCAGCTCGCCGAGGACGAGGTGGGCGCGCGCGTCGACGCGCATCGTCGCAGCCGCTGCCGGCGGCGGCGCGAGTTGCGCGGCGATCGCGACGACGAGTCGGTCTGGCGCCGGTTTCGGCGTCGCCGCCTCCGCGAGCGCGCGCAACGCGGCCCGATCGCCGAGACCGGCAGCGACGATCGCGGTGATCGCGCGCTGCACCGCGTCGGGGCCGACCTCGCCGAACAGCATGTGCACCGCGAGCCCGGCGCGCGGCGCTGCCGGCGGCGACGACGGCGGACGCAGCTCGCGCGCCGGGTCGTCGCTCGCGATGCCTTCGGCGAGCGCCAGGACGAGGTTGCGGCCGAGATGCAG